>JBEAPM010000147.1:0-4435 GCA_041164445.1 Cyanobacteriota bacterium | reverse complement strand
AGTCTCAAGACGGGATTCTCAATAAGTAAGGCTATTGCGAATACTTGACGAAGAATGTACATCTCAGCGATTGTTATTAAAATATATTCTCAATTAAATCCGAACCTGCGGAATGTAGGTTGTAACGGGGGGTAATGGGATTATGTTCCGGTTCTATGAACGGTTACGATGATAGGATATATAACCATTTTATAACCTCTTTAACCAATTTTCTAAAGCAATATCTACTAATAAATCGAGAGAATTAGTTTGACTATCGATAATCTTCTTGTAGCTTTGATAATAAAGTTTTCTAACTCTGCTTCACTTTGAAATTCCCAACCCGTGCTCGTTTGTCTTAGATTTACTAAATCCATAGCGCTTCTCTCTGAACAAGGCTTTAGATTTCCAGGCTAAAGCTGGTATCGTTTGCTCCGGTGGGATTGATTCAGTCATGGGAATCAAGGCCGTTAGATCGTTTAACTAGAGGCGCTGGTGTAAAACCGGAGGGCAAATCTCCAAAATTGGTTTGATCCCCAGAGTAAAACGATCGCTAAGGTGCCGGATCCAAGGATCCATGGTGTGACGGGTTCCCCTAACAAGGTTTGGGCCGGGATCGTCGTTAAAAAGGCCACTGGCACAATAAAGGTAAAGAAAAATCGATAGGCTGCGGGATAAGCGATGAGGGGAAAGCGTCCGGCTTCTAATAGCCCCCGGAGAACCTCTGTGATGTTGTAAATCTTGGTAAACCAGATACTGGTGGTGCCCAGGATAAACCAGAGGCTATAGAGAATGATGAAGCTGAAGCAGACCGGAATGCAGGCTAAGGCAAATCGATCGAGGGGGATGTTGAGTTTGAGGATGCCATAGATGACCAATCCCCACCCTAAAGCGATGTTGGGTAATCCCCAGGGGGAAAAGGTATAGACCGAAAGCCAAAATTGGGCACTGATGGGCTTCAGTAAAACAAAATCGAGGGTTCCTTTTTCAATGTGTTTGACAATGCGGCTGAGGTTTGGGGCAAAAACGGCGGTTGAGACTCCATCCAAGATGGTAAAGAAACCCAACACCAGCAGTGCTTCCTCCCATTGCCAACCAGCCCAGCGATCTTGACCATGGTAGAACAGTGACAGTCCAAAGAGGCTACCGGCAAAGTTGCCCACACTGCTGAGGGCGGCCAGGACAAAGTTTAAGCGGTATTCTAGCTCAGCGCCGATCGCGGCACTCCAGAAGGAATAGAGTAAACGCCTATAGCGATCGAAGGGAAAAGCCATGCAGCCTCCAGGAAAATCATCATGTGCCATCAACTTTAGAGGGATGAGGGGCGTGCTTTGTATTCTGCTCGTCCATTAATTTTTGAGGGATTTTCAGGAATCCGTGTCAATTTTAAGTTCTGGTGATACAGTATGCTCTAAATTTCCGAGCGAACCGATAGGCTGCGACCCGTGGTAGGTTTTCCCGGCAAATGACGGGTTAACCCTAGACCCGGTTCTCCTGTCCTGTACTTAATTTCTGTACTTAATGTAAATTGTGCCGCTATGGATCTACAACAAACTCAAACCCTGCAAGCAGAAGTGACCAACCTACGGGAAGAGTTGCAAATGCGCGATCAGCTTGTGCAACAACTCTCTCAAGAACTTTTTCGACTCGTCAAGAGTAAGGGGGATATTCCCGTCAGTACTGAATTGCCCGACTATCAAGTCTCGGAAGTGCGGAAATTACGGGAACAACTGCAGAGCGTTGAAGAACAGGTTGCCTTTTATCAAGATCAACTGTCGGAACGAGACGGCGAAATTCACCAACTTCGTCAGAATGTGCAGGAACTCAGCGATCGTTCTCGCATGTTGGAGCAAGTGGTTCAAGAACTGCCGACGGTCTACCGCCAGAAATTTGCCGATCGTTTAGAGCCGATTCGGGAAAAGGTCAATCAACTTCAACGGGAAAACCGTCAGCTTCATGCAGAATTGCAGAGTGTGAGTTATCGTCTTGCGGTTCGGAACCGGAGCGTTAGCCATGTGGATTTACCCAGCTTTACGCCCCCTCGTGTAGTGTTCTAATCCCTACTCCCTTCTCCCTAATCCCTACTCCCTACCCCCTACCCCCTAACCCCTACTCCCGATGGTTACCCTGCAACTCCGCCAACTGAGTGTCCCTTGGGGCCAACGTTTGCTGATTCACGATCTTAGCTGGCGAGAATTTGAAGCGGTTTTAGGCGAACTCGGGGAAAAACGATCGTCTACGATCGCTTATAGTGCTGGAACTTTAGAAATCAGGATGCCTTTACCTGAACATGAAGTCGATAAAGAACTGATTGGTGATTTCGTCAAGATGTTACTGGAAGAGCTAGAACTGGATTGTGAATGTTTTGGCTCTACAACCTTCAAAAACCAGAAAACCGAGAGTGGTCTTGAACCGGATCAGTGTTTTTATATCCAGAACCATCAACAGATGCGGGGACGACGACGCATCAACCTAGAAATTGATCCCCCTCCCGATTTGGCCATTGAAGTTGATGTTACGTCCAAAACGCAAATTGATGCTTACAGGGGATTAGGGGTTCCTGAGCTTTGGGTGTATGAGGATAATCAGCTCAAGCTCTATGCGTTGCAATCTGGCCAATACCAATCGGTTGCCATCAGCCCTCTCTTCCCTAACTTTCCCATTTCATCCTGGGTTGCAGAGCTATTAGCCCAGAGTCGAGAGATGGGGCGAAGTCCTGCTCTTCGGGCTTTCCGCCAAAAAATCCGCGCCGCCCTATGCTAAAGTAACCCTCTGAGGTGGGTATCAACTGAAGGTGAGAGGGTTTGGGTTCTTTAAATCGTTCGTTAAATATTTTAATTACGGGGGCCAGCGGTTGTATCGGTCATTATGTCGTCGAACACCTATTGCAGCATACACCCCATCATCTCTATGTCTTGGTTCGTAATCCTCAGAAGCTCACGGTGGCAGAGCCCGATCGTTTGCACTTGCTGGAAGGAAATCTCCACAATTTCAGTAGTCTAGAGCCGCTTCTTCCTCAGATGGACTGGGGGATTCTCATGGCTACGGCTTGGGGGGATCCTACGGAAACCTACAACATTAATGTGACGCAAACGGTGAAGTTAATTGAGCAACTTTGCCAGGCTAACTGTCAGCACGTCTTTTATTTTTCCACCGCCAGTATTCTCGATCGTTCTAATCAGTTAATGCCCCAAGCAGGAGAAATTGGAACCGATTATATTCGCACGAAATATGAGTGTTTTAAGGCTTTAGAACGATCGCCCTTTGCCGATCGTATTACGGTATTTTTCCCCACCTTAGTGTTTGGGGGAGATGCGGATAAACCTATTTCTCACCTCAGTTCTGGGCTCCCGGAAATTCTGCAATGGCTCTGGCTCATTCGCTTTTTGCGGGTGGATGCGTCCTTTCACTTTCTGCATGCCTACGATATTGCCCAGGTGGTTGGCGCAGAATTAAACCGTCAGCAAGATGTCGCCTCTGGGGCTCCAGAACCTTTGCGTAAGGTGGTTTTAGGAAATCCAGCCCTCACCGTACAGGAAGCGATCGAGCAATTGTGTTCGGCCCAACAACTGCCGATTGTCTTTCAAGTACCCCTCTCCTTTTGGCTTGCTAATGTCATTATCTGGTTGTTCCGGATTCGAGTGGCCGCCTGGGATCGGTTTTGCCTGACCTATCGCCATTTTACCTATCAAAATCCGGTGAATCCCCGCCAGTTTGGTCAAGAACCCTACGCAGAAACGATCGCAGATTTGTTAAAAGCAGAAGTGTCCATCCAAGGGTGATGTCGGGTTTTATCCTCAATCTGGAACCTATTTGCTAAGGGCACCTTGATCGATTGGATAAATTCCCCATCGGCTTTCCACCGAAAGCGAAAAAATTTAATGGAAGAGTGCCGCACTCTTCCGCCTTAAGTTGGTGGCCAGTTATTACGATTCATAACCTTCCCGTGCCTCGTCATCGTTCCTTAGTAATGAGGGCAAAACGTAGGGTTCATTTTACGATCGCAAACAAACCACCAATCCCAGAAAAAGCCGATCGCTTTGATCCACCTGTCAATCCTCAGTCAAAGCTAGAGTATCACCTCTGTTGGTAAGTAGATAAACTGACAGAAAGATTGTCACAGAACTTAACGCCACTATCGCTGGATCCCCTGTAGTGTAGGGATCCCAGTAGTTCATTTAGGGATCCACACTCCGCCAGTTGCTAAGGTGCCCAAAATTAACCATTCAAGCCAATCAAGCTTATTTCAGCCGAACCCGCAGTTCTCCAGGCTTCGATCGCTCTCCCTCTAGAACCACCCAACGATCGTTAGCATCGAGATGGCGCAAAATCCGATAAAGGGTTTCTGTGGCTTCGGGATGTCCTATTTTTTCCGCTAAGGCGGCAATGGACAGTGGTGCCGGGGAAGCTTTTAACGCCGCAAGGGCTTGTTTCTGTAATTCTAAAACCGCTGCCG
>JBEAPM010000146.1:0-16184 GCA_041164445.1 Cyanobacteriota bacterium | reverse complement strand
TTGGCGCTGGGGGATCCTCCGATGCGATCGCCTGAGTTGGGCTTGGCTCAGAGGCCTGAAGACCATCGGGAGAAGCGTCAGAGGCTTTGGATTTTGGGCTAGCTTGCTCCTCCTGCGTCGATTCGGGCGGGAACGGTTCAGGCTGTGGCAAGGGGTCTGCCGGATTGGGATCCACAGCATTCGCTTGCTGCTGCAATTTTGCTTCAGCATCGCTCAAGTCTTGCCGCAAGCGATCGTTTTCTGCCCGCAGTTCTGCTTCTAGATCTGCCTTTGCCGCATCTTGTTCGGTAATGAGGGCTTCAGCTTTTGTTAATTCGCTTTGTAAGTCTTGGATTTGTTTTTGCTGGTCTTGTCGCTGCTGCTCCAGCGCTTGTACCGTTTCTTGTTGACGATCGTACTGTTGCTGCAAATTCGCTTGCCCTTGTTGGACTGTCTGGAGAGCGGTTTGTAGATTTTCCTGCTCTTGATCTTTGGTTTGCAACATCTGTGTGAGCCGCTGAATCTCCGCCGTCTGGTTAGCGATCGTAGTCCAGGTTTCCTCTAGTTTGGCCGTCAGGGCATCCCGCTCCTGATTTAATTGCACGACCTGATCCGTGAGCGTGGCTTGGTCCGCCGTCAGAGCATCCCGCTCCTGATTTAATTGCGCCACCTGATCCGTGAGCTTGGCTTGTTCCGCTGTTAGGGCATCCCGCTCCTGATTTAATTGTGCCATTTGCTCCGCAAGTTTCGCTTGCTCCGCTCTGGCTTGGTGCAGATCTGCCTGCCGATCGGCTTCTAGGCGAGCTAAAGCGGCTTGGAGTTCATCACATTGAGTCGATCGGGCGGCGAGGGACTCTTCCAGACCTTGCACTTGATTTTGTAATCCTTGCTGTCCCTGTTGAGCTTCTGCCAAGTTCTGTTCTAATTGGGCAGCAGTTGCCTGGGCTGTGGTGTAATTTTGGTGTGCCTGGTTGAGATCCGCTTCTGTGGTTTGCAGCCTTAGGGTCAAGGTTCTCAAAGTTTGGCGTTCCTGCTGTAGGTCTTGCAGGGTTTGCTGATGGGTTTGATTCAGGGTTTGTACCTGCTGTTCTAACGCATCTCGTTGACTTTGCGTTTGAGCCAGGTTCGTTTGCCCTTCTTGCTGGGCTTGCCGCACTTGCTGCAATTCGGTTTGTAAACGCCGTAACTCCCCTTGACGATCGCTGAGAGATTTCTCTACCGTTTGCTTGGCCTCCGTTAGGGTGTTGACTTGGCTTTGCAGGGTTGACTGGCTTTGCAGCGCTTCCTGGATCTGCCCTTCAAGATCTGCTTTTTCCTGGGTCAGATCCGCATTCTCTGCCTCTAGGGTTTCTAGGGTATCCTGTGCTTCATCTAACTGAGTTGTAAATTCACCTTGTTGCCTGCGACCTCGCAGGTAGAGAAATCCAGTGCTGAGCATGAACAACAAAGTGAACAATTCAGGCGTTAAGTTACTGCTCATAGGGTGTCCTTCAGGAATAAAACATCACAGCGAATCGGCGATCGTTGCCAGGGAACGTTAGGTCTAATATATTACGGCTAAACAGCCTAAAGACGTAAAGAATTCTAAGTTTCGTTAATTTGTCCTCGTTTATCCCTCAGATCAAGGGGATATCCAAGGCAGAATAGAATAAAATCTGGCCTGTTGAACAGGGTGTTGCCTGTAAAGGGTTAAAACCCTCACGATGACCCTGAACTTATTTCCCCTAGGGGATTTCTTATTCATAGGAGACAACCTTTTTATGAGTTTTGCCAACAACACCTTACTAAGAATCGGACAACCTGCGCCCGAATTCACTGCTACGGCAGTAATCGATCAACAGTTTAAAACTGTGAAGCTCTCAGATTACCAAGGAAAGTATGTAGTCCTTTTCTTTTACCCTCTAGATTTTAGTTTTGTTTGTCCTACGGAAATCATTGCTTTTAGCGATCGTTATTCAGAATTTAACGGCTTAGGCGCTGAAGTTTTAGCCATCTCAGTCGATAGTGAACTCTCCCACCTAGCTTGGGTACAAACTGAACGAAAATTAGGAGGACTAGGGGATATTGCCTACCCGCTGGTTTCCGATTTAAAGAAAGAAATTAGTGCCGCCTATAATGTTCTTGATCCAGAATCGGGGATCGCTTTACGGGGTCTGTTTGTTATTGATACGGAAGGGATTTTACAACATATCACCATTAACAATATGGCCTTCGGTCGCAGTGTGGATGAAACCCTACGGGTGCTGCAAGCGATTCAACACGTCCAAACCCACCCCGAGGAAGTCTGCCCCGTGGAATGGCAACCAGGAGATAAAACCATGATTCCCGATCCTGTGAAATCTAAAGCTTACTTTGCTGAAGAAGAATCTCCAGAACCTACCCCATAAACATGGAGTAAACGTTTAATAGAATTTCGACAATGATTAAGATGACAATGTACCATTCTAAGCGTTGATTACTATCATGCTGCATCAGCTCTAGGGCTGTTTCAGCGGTTTTTGTAATCAGAACGAGCTTCCGATCGAGGGCTCTAAAGCGATCCCGTAACTCGTATTCATCCTCTAGTTTGAGATAAAGTCGCTCTAAATCTGGATTTTCCCACAACGCCTCTGGTTTCTCCCCAATTTCCACTAAGCCGACCATACGCTGTTGGATTAAGAGCGTCCCGCCAATATGGCGCAGCAGTTCCCGATCTTTGGGGCGCTGACGACCTTGATTTTGAATTGCCATGGCTAAGGGTTCAATGCGATCGAAAATGCCCGCAACCCTCGTTTCATAATGATCCAGCACTACACTCTTAGCGAGAATTTCCCCGACAACTTGTAACCGTTCAACATTGAGATCCTGTAAATAAATCCCTTCGGGATCAACGCGCTCTTGGCGACGGGGATCAATAATTAGGGTATTGGACTCCGTATAGGCTTCCGCGAGATGATTACTGACAAAGGGTTTTAAGCCTGTGAGGAAGGTGGCTTCTTCTAAGGGCTCTAGATTAAAGAAAATGACCGCCCCATACCGGAAGAGGATCGCAATCCCAGACTGTCCTGCTTTACAGGTAAAAGGTGTGGTAGCTAAAGGATCTGTGGACTCTAAGGCCCTGAGATCAATGTGCTCACCCACAAAGAACGCATGGGCACTGAGGCGTTGGATCCCTTCAGAATCTTGACTGGTACCGATCGTCAAAGCAACGGGATCTAAATTAGAACTCAACATACAACCAAAGATTTTTGACTCCTTATCATAACAGGAGGGCACCTGGAAAAATTGAAAACGGGCTTCCTCTTGCCAGCATTCAGCTTGGGCACCGGTTGCACAGGTTAGCCACTTTCGGACTTTGGGCAACCTGACCGACGGATGTAACGTTTTGGACAGAATGGGAAGATTCCATTAAGGTAGTGTAAAGAAATGTTATAAAATCTCATATATCTTTAAGAAAGTTTACAGCAGCGATGGGAATCTACCCAGCGCCACCGGGCGCTCGCTGTTACCACCTATTATCTGTTCGAGCTTAAGGAGCCTTGCCTCACCATGATTCAGCGCCCTCTAAACCCCTTTGCCCATTATCTCTTGATCCCCCTGCTAAGCCTGATGCTGTCCATGGGCCTAGGAGCTTTACCGGCCCATGCCTACGACAACCCGGACTTGCTACCTGCAGAGCAGACTCCCGTGATTGACTTGGCGCGGGCATTGACAGAAGGCCAGGCTCAAGAATTAGTGCAAGAGTTGAATACATTTGAGGCAGAGACGGGGTGGAAATTAAGGGTATTGACGCAGTTCGATCGCACGCCCGGCCGGGCCGTAAAAGGTTACTGGGGCTTAGACGAGCACAGTTTATTACTGGTCGCTGATCCTCGGGGCGGCAATTTATTGAGTTTTAATGTGGGGCGAGACTTCTATGGCTACATGCCTCGAACCTTTTGGGTAGAACTGCAAACCCGCTTTGGCAACCTCTACTACGTCCGCGAAAATGGCGAAGATGGTTCAATTTTAGATGCACTGCATGTGGTCGAAGAGTGTCTACGTCGGGATGGCTGTTCTGTAGTCCCAGGCTTACCCCAAGAGCAATGGATCCTCACCCTGGTAACGGCCACCTTAGGGGGCTTAATCTGCGGTTTTGCGGCCTATCCCCGCAAGCCAGGGCAAATTTTTGCCTGGCAATGGGTTTTGATTTTCTCGCCGCTTTGGGGCATTCTCTTCGTCGCTTTTGGCATTGCACCTGTGATTACCCGCACCGCCGACTGGGTTCCCCTCGTGCGCAATATTTCCGGATTCTTGATCGGAGCGTTAGCGGCCTACTTGTCCTATCAATTTCGGACTACTTCAACTTCTGAAGTTTAGCAGCCTGGAGGAAAAGTCCGGCGCTGGCTCCCTCGGATCAGCGTCGGACGTGGCTCATTCCTGCTTTTCCTCCTGCTCGATCGCATCCTCAGTCCGCTTGTAAGGATCGACGGATGGCTGCCAATTAGGGACGAGCCCAACCACAAAGTTGTTAATAGACTGCCGAACTTTGGCACTGGTTTCTCCGGCTGCTCCCGGCAAGACTTTATCCCCTAAGCTGATATACAAAACAACGATTAAAACGATCAATTCCCAACTGAGAAATTTGTTTTTCATGGGTTACCTCCAACAGAGCTTGAGGGGAAGCCCTCTCGGCCCCCATGCCGCTCTTGAACCAATTCTCTTGAACCGCCTCAAAGGCTTACTCTAGCTTACCCCCGTTAAGCAGAAATAAAATCGCATCTTGGGTAAAACTTTGTGCGCACTACAGCAATCCTAAATGGGTTGTGTGGTGTGCGCCCGAAGGGCGCCCACCACACAACGGTTTCAGCAGTCTAGGACTGCTGTAGGATGAACATACAGTCTTAATCCCCCCGTAACAGCAACCTAGGGGGTATCTTGCTAGTGCCTATGTAACTCAACTAAAGGCTATGGTATAACCAGCCTCTAAGAACAGCTTTTCACTTAAATTGCTCACCCTCAGGACTTTCCGGATCCTCAGGAGTGAGATTAAAACATAATCTGACGAGCGATCGAGTCAATGATGCCAGTTAACTCCTGATCGGGGAAATGGAGCGTAAACAGACCACTACTGGCCAGCACCATCATCTCATCTGAGTGGTGAATAACCCCCGCCACAGTAGCTTGGTAGGTTTCTTCTACCTTTTGTTTCATATCATTCGCTGCAAAAATTGTCGGTACTTTATTGACAATCAACAGCAGTTTTGGCACTTCTAACTTTCGCGCCACATCGATCGTTACGGCAGTTCCTTGGTAATCCTGTTGATCCGGGCGCAAAATCAACACCAAAATATCTGATACCGTAATGGATAGCAGAGTCTCTTCGTTCAGTCCAGGGTGGGTATCGATGAAGAGATAGTCGAGTTCTAGGTCTTCTAGTAAATCCTGAAAACCATCATTGAGTAAGCCCACATCATAGCCCTCCCGGAGAATCCGGGCAATCTCGCTGGCTTTGACACTGGAGGGAACGAGAAAAAGTTTACTCTTGGGTTGAGCCGTCTGACCCAGCACCGTCGTCACATCGTAGACCGTATCGCGGATGGGACAGCGCCCCCAGAGGTAATCATTCAAAGAGCGATCGAGACTGTTCTCATCAAAGCCAAAGAGGACATGAACCCCCGGAGACTGAATATCCGTATCGACTATCCCCACCCGGTAACCATAGCGGGCTACCGTAGCAGCAATATTCGCCGTGGAATTAGATTTTCCGGTTCCGCCCCGGTACGAATGAATGGAGACAATTTTAGACATGAACCGCCTCTAGTGCGCTTACACTCTCACTTTACTACAGCCGTGGGCCATCTCCCAAGCGACCTTCAGGTCGCTCTTTTCAATTGCCCTACGGTGCTCTCTCCTAACGAATGGCAGTGGCCAGAACCCGATCGACACTATGGGCCGCATAGTGATCCGCAGGATATTGATCCAGATGGCGCACCAAGGAAATAGGGGGGGTAATCCGGCAGGTATAGAAATCTACAGCCGCTCTACCATCTTCAAAAACTTTAACCTTGGGAGCTAAGTCCTTCGGAGGCTCAACCTTCCAATTCCATTTCACCTGGTCAGGAATTTTGGCAACCAGACGATGGTGACTCCAATGGCTATCTTCCCCTAAGGCTCCAAACTCTTTTAACTCGCGGCAAAAAATTGAGGCAATGACGTAGGAAGCCGGAGAACGATCGCCTTCGATCGCCAGTAAAGGATGCTCTAGGGCATGGGCGGGACGGGGCGGATTTTGGCGATTGAGTCCCGGTTGTTCGAGCACTTCTTCTAGATCTGCGGTACCACTTTCAGCTTCGGGAACCGCCCAAACCTGGCCAATGCCTCGATCCACCATGCGAAAGAGGTAGGGAACAAAACGATAGTCGGCTTTGAGGTTCAAGCCCGGCACACGGTTTAGACCCGCCCCCGGATTAATAGAACTGAGAAACCAGCGCCCATCAGTGTTGGGGGCGTTTAAAACTTCTTCAGGGATCGTAGCGGCCCGAAAAAGATCCCCTAAGGCATCCAGAGAGTCAGGCTCCGGAATATCATCCTCCAGATCTAAATCAACCCGGCGGGGACGATTCTCCAAGTCTGGCAAAGTTAAGCTTTGCTGTAAATGCTCGCGAATCTTTTGTATCCCAGACAGGGTTAACTTATGAATAGACATTGCAACATATTGCCTTGAAGAGGACAGAAAAATCTCTTCTTCCGATTCAGATTTATTCTAGGGTATTTCGTTCAAGGGATCCGAGATCCGGATGAATTGACCCGATCTTACTGGAAACCCTGCTGGCGGCTACCGCCTCAGGCAAAAGCGGGAGAGTATCGCACTCTCCCGCCCCAAATCAGAACGGTGAGGAGGATGGCTTGCGGGACTTAGTAAGTATACTTACCACCACCCCAGCGCTCACCCTGTACCCGGGGTTGCAGGAGGATGTAGGCCGCAATCTGCTCTAGATCTGTTTCCGTTAAATTCCGCATTTTGGGGAAAATATCGGCACTCCGAATGCTGGGGTGAAATTCATAGATCTCAAACGCACCATCGTAGGTGGTGGGGTTTTTCATGTAATCGACTAGAGCGGCCACGTTGTCCCGAGCAGGGACGGCACCCTCGAGATCCTGAGGAGCGAGACCGACGTTAGGATTGGTTTTCGTAATCCCACGAACGTGACATTGAGCACAGGACGCATTAAACGTGCGCTCTCCTTGCCCAATCTCTTGAATGGAGTAAACCTTGGTATCACCGGCGGGGTTAATCGGGAGAGTCCGAAGATCCTCGGTTAAGTCAGCGGCGAAAACAGTTTGAACCGGGGCTTGGAAAAGAAGGAATAGGCTGAAAACAACCACCAACAAGACTTTTTTAAGTAAATTCTTGAAAAACATTGGATCGCGTGGCTCCTGACTAGTGACTAGCATTTAGCATTTAATAAAAATAATGCTCTCATAAAGAGGGCACAATGGCGCAGGTTCTGGGAGCCGATCCCGATCAGTCATTGCGATGGGATCAGTACCCAGAAGGGTAAGTTGACGGTAGGATAAGCTAGAGTGTGGCCTTGCTTGGTCTACTTCCCTTCGTACTCTTGATTGTTGGATTATCATGCTCAAAGCTCTGCTGGGTGACCCAAACGCTCGTAAACTCAAGCGTTATCAACCGTTGGTTAAAGAAATCAACCTCCTAGAGGAAGAAATTCAACCCCTTACCGATGAGCAATTACAGGCCAAAACGGTGGAGTTTCGACAACGGCTAGAAAAAGCGACCTCTGACACGATCGAGCAGGATATTTTAGCGGAAATCTTACCGGAAGCCTTTGCGGTGGTGCGGGAAGCGTCCCGACGGGTGCTGGGGATGCGACATTTTGATGTGCAGTTGATTGGGGGCATGGTCCTGCACGAAGGGCAAATTGCGGAGATGAAGACGGGGGAGGGTAAAACCTTGGTGGCCACTCTGCCCTCCTATTTGAATGGGTTAACCCGCAAAGGCGTTCACGTTGTGACGGTGAATGATTACCTGGCCCGCCGGGATGCGGAGTGGATGGGGCAGGTGCATCGCTTTTTGGGCTTAACGGTGGGGCTAATTCAGCAGGGAATGTCCCCTAGTGAGCGGAAGCAAAATTATCAAGCGGATATTACCTATACCACTAACAGCGAGTTAGGGTTTGATTACCTACGGGATAACATGGCCACCACGATCGAAGAGGTGGTGCAGCGTCCTTTCAATTACTGCGTCATTGATGAAGTTGACTCCATTCTCATTGACGAAGCTCGAACTCCGTTAATCATTTCGGGCCAGGTGGAGCGCCCTAGCGAGAAATATATCCGGGCGGCTCAGGTGGCGATGAGTTTAGAGCGATCGTCTACGGATCCCAATGCCCGTAATAGTTTTGAAGAAATTGAGCCGGATGGGGATTATGAAGTGGATGAAAAGGGCCGCAATATTTTAATGACGGATCAGGGATTCGCCAAGGCGGAAGAATTACTGGGGGTCACGGATCTATTTGATCCTAAGGATCCTTGGGCCCATTATATTTTTAATGCGGTTAAAGCCAAAGAACTCTTTACCCTAGATGTAAACTACATTGTCCGCAATGGCGAAGTGGTGATTGTAGACGAGTTTACGGGTCGGATTATGCAGGGGCGGCGCTGGAGTGATGGGCTACACCAAGCGATCGAGGCGAAGGAGCAGGTAGAAATTCAGCCGGAAACCCAGACCTTAGCAACGATTACTTACCAAAACTTTTTCCTCCTCTATCCCAAACTGGCCGGGATGACTGGCACCGCTAAGACGGAAGAGCCGGAATTTGAAAAAACCTACAGCCTCCAGGTGACGATCGTTCCCACGAATCGGATTAGCCGTAGAGGGGATCAGGCGGACGTGGTCTATAAAACCGAGGAGGCCAAGTGGCGGGCGGTGGCCCAGGAGTGTGCGGAGATGCATAACCTCGGTCGTCCCGTCTTAGTGGGAACCACCAGTGTGGAAAAATCTGAATACCTCTCCCAGTTACTCCATGGTCTGGAAGTCCCCCACAACCTTCTTAACGCGAAACCGGAGAACGTGGAACGGGAAGCCGAAATTGTTGCCCAAGCCGGTCGGAAAGGAGCCGTAACGATCGCTACCAACATGGCGGGGCGGGGAACCGACATTATCCTGGGGGGGAACGCAGAATATATGGCTCGTCTCAAACTCCGGGAATATTTGCTGCCCCGGATTGTCCGTCCTGAGGACGATGATGCCATGATGGTGAAAGTCCCCGGTACCAGCAAAGCCCGAAAAACGCCCCAAGGGTTTGCGAACGAACCCGGTAAGAAAGTCAAAACCTGGAAAGTGTCCCCGGATATTTTTCCTACGGAATTATCCAGTACCACGGAAGGCCTTCTGCGGGAAACCGTAGACTATGCTGTCCAAGTCTACGGCGATCGATCCCTGCAGGAATTGGACGCAGAAGACAAAGTAGCAGTGGCAGCGGAAAAAGCCCCCTCCCCGGATCCCGTGATCAACAAACTGCGGGAATCCTACCAACGGATTTTGCAGGAATACGAATCCCTGACCCACTTAGAGCATGAAGAAGTCGTGACGTTGGGAGGGTTGCACGTCATTGGCACAGAGCGCCATGAATCCCGTCGGATTGATAATCAACTGCGGGGTCGGGCTGGTCGTCAAGGAGACCCCGGTTCCACCCGCTTCTTCATCAGTTTGCAGGATCACCTCATGCGTATCTTTGGGGGCGATCGAGTTTCCCGGTTAATGGATATGTTCCGGGTAGAAGAAGATATGCCCATCGAGTCTCGGATGTTAACGGGATCCTTGGAAAATGCTCAGAAAAAAGTCGAAACCCACTACTACGACATGCGGAAACGGGTTTTTGAATATGACGAGGTAATGAACAACCAGCGCCGCGCCATTTACGCCGAACGCCGTCGCGTCTTGGAAGGGGTGGATCTCAAGGAGCAAATCGTCAAATATGCCGAGTTGACCATGAATGACATTGTGGAATACTACGTCAATCCTGAGTTGCCCTCGGAGGAATGGCGATTAGACACCTTGGTCAGCAAAGTCAAGGAATTTGTCTATCTGCTTCAGGACTTGACACCAGATCAACTCGAAGATCTATCGATGGAAGAAATGAAAATGTTTCTCCATGAACAGGTTCGTATTGCCTATGACATTAAAGAAGCGCAGGTCAACCAAGTTCAACCGGATTTACCCGTGCCCTTGATGCGCCAAGCGGAGCGCTTTTTCACCTTGCAGCAAATTGATACCCTGTGGCGGGAACACCTCCAGCAAATGGATGCCCTCCGGGATTCCATCGGTTTACGGGGCTATGGACAAAAAGATCCTCTGATTGAGTACAAGAGTGAAGGGTACGAGTTATTCCTGGATATGATGATCAGCATTCGTCGTAATGTCGTCTACGGTTTATTCCAATTCCAACCCCAAATGGCTCCCCAAGTTCAAGTCGCAGAGGTGGGTTAAGGCGATGGTCTAGGAAAGTAGCGATCGTTCGTTGCTGAAAGGGAGGGTGGGTCTAGATTGGCTGGTCAACATCTGACCCACCCCTAGCCCCTCCCCAGGAGGGGAACCGGATCGAACTCCCCCTCTCGGGAGGGGGTTGGGGGGTGGGTCTAGCCTGGCGGGAAACACTAACCCCTTAGACGATCGCACTAGATTGGCTGGTCAACATCTGACCCACCCCTAGCCCCTCCCAGGAGGGGAACCGGATTGAACTCCCCTCTTGGGGGGCAAACAGGCAGCCCAAACCTAAAGATTTTGGGGGATTAGGGCACTAAGCAAGTATTCCTAGGCTAAGATACATAAGTAGAAATACGTCAACGGAATTACTGAATAATGGCAGGTCGGGATTCTCAAGCCTATAGCGTGTTATCAGAACGTGAGTTAGAAATTGTAGACCTTGTAGCTGCAGGGCTTACAAACGAGAAAATTGCCGATCGTTTGGAAATTAGCAAGCGCACGGTAGACAACCACGTCAGCAATATTCTCAATAAAACCAACACCAATAATCGGGTTGAACTGGTGCGCTGGGCGTTGCAATGGGGCAAGGTGTGTTTAGATGAAGTAAATTGTTGTACCTTACCTGCTGAATCCCCCACGAGAACGCTAGAGGAACTGTCTTAATAATGTCCACTATCTCGTTTCCCCTAACCTTAGAGTTTCAAGAAATGCCCCTAGGGGTTTACCGGGAAGTGCAGGCCCATTTACAGCAACTTCAGGGCTTAGAGGTTGAACTATTACCCCAAGTTGTGGCCCATTTTGACTATTGTCAAAGTCAACTAGGCGGGGTCAGGGTTCAAGAGTCTCCAGGACACTCCTTTCTAGAAGACGATCGCTCCGTACTGAAGGAAATCCTCGCCTTCTATCACCGTCTTTATCCCCTCTGCAATCCTCAGGTCTTGACGGGGTTATAGTCCGTTGACCTGAAACAACAGAAATTCGTTCATTTCCGCTGAGTCAAAATTGTTATCACTCATCAGAATGAGACTCGGAGAACCATCCGGGAGCCGGGGCCCCCAACTCATCCCCTCCCAGTTACTTCCAGGAATCGTTAAGGTACTAAAGTCTAGCAAAAGTTGCTTTTGAATCGGCTTCACATTGGCTAACGCTCCCTGAAGTGCGGGTTGCTTAGACACATCACTGGCTCCAGCGATCGCAATTTGGAATAATTTCACCTTTAAGCCGAAGGGGGTGAGGGATCGTTCCAAGCTTAAAAAATGGCCATTGTTGTCCAGGGCAAGCAGTTCACTGACTCCGTTCACTAAGGCGAGGGGAACGGTTTCTAAGCTATAGAGATGTTCGGCAATGAGCAGCGGTGGGCCTTCCGCTAAATAATAATGCAGGAGTCGCAGTCGGCCTCCTTCCTCCGCCATGCTCAAATCTAAGTCCTGTAGGAGGGGGGATTCATTGAGGGTGAATAGGCGCACGGGTTCTTGAGCGGAGGCACTACTTCCCGTAGGACTCAGGGTCAAAGATTCCAAACCGAGGTTGGACTGAACCCCGGTTTGCTGACGACGGGTTTCCGGATCAATACTGATGGCAAATTCGGGGGGAATCGGGAGCGATCGTAGTGTTGCGCCGCTTTCTCGGTCAAATTCCAGAATTTGAGGCGGGGTATCCGTGGCATACACGCCTTCGCTGGACACCCAGAGGCTACCCTGGGGGCTAAGGGCAATGCCTTCTGGATCTAGGGTATTGGCGGGCCAGGGTTCTCCCTCTGTGGTCTTGAGCAGGGTCACGGCGATCGGCTCGATCGCGGTAATCTGAGGTTGTTGTGCTGTGGCTTCTGGGGAGTCTGGCTCCTCTGGGTTAAGTTGAACTTTCAGGGTGTAGAAATGGGGATGGGCCCGATCGTCACTGAGGGCATAAAATTGGTCACCTTGGCGATCGTAGACGAGGGCGGATAAGCCACCAATGGTGGTGTCTTCAAAATTTTGGGGCGGCAGTTCATAGCGATCGAGCAGGTTAAGGCTGAGATCCAAAAAGACCCGCTCTGTGGCGCTCCCGCCCACCAAAGCACAACCCGTCGTCCCCCAGAGCAGGAGCAGGGAGAGGAGTCCCCCCCAGAGCAATTTTCCCCAGGGGCTCCCTTTCTGCCCGGCTCTCCCCCAATCCTTGACCCGCATGACCACTGTTTACCCTACTGTAACAACACCTAGCCGATTGAGAACGGGGCCAACTTCAGCCAATTTAAGGGACGTGCAGACGCTGCCGTTCAATTGCTGACTACTGTCGATGGAAGCCCGATTCAGGCCGAACACGACCAGTATAGGAGAACCTTGAACAAATTCTCATCCCTGGGACAGGGAGAAGCGTAAACTAGGTCTGTCATCAGTTAGCGATAACAACCCCTAAGGATGAGGAGCTAACTCACAGCGCAACATCGAGACTGTATAGCATGTCTTCCACTTCTAATGCTGCCTTCCCTCCCCTGCAAGATCACGGAGGGCGCACGCCACACCACATACCACAGAACAGTTTCAGCAGTCTAATCCTTACTACTGATTTAGAACTGCTCTATGTTGATTTGGAAGTTGATCAAGCCGATCAGATTTATCGGATTGGTTTAGTCTGTCAAGATGAAGAAATTGACACTAAAATTTTAACGATCGCTGAGGAATACCTGCACCGTTTTTACCACCCGAATGTCCTGCTCTGTGGACATAATTTTCGACGCTTTGACTATCCCTATTTCCTCCGATCGTTTCCAGAGTTCCAGTCTGGGTTAGTAATTGATACTTTAGAGTTATCTATATTGTCCTTTCCCTTACTGCGATCACATCGACTGGATAAGATCTATAAGTCTAGTGAATATGCTACTAATAATCCCCTTGGGGATGCCCTGGCAACGAAAGAATTATTAGGACAAATTCTTGAGGAACTGAACACCAAGCCCCTAGCATTGCTGCGCCTGTATGGGTATTTACTCAGTTGTGGGCAGGATCCGGCGAGTGCTGCCTATTCGTACTTGTTTAAAACCTGCTTTAGGGTAGACCTGGAGCCCGCCCCTAAGATCGAGTCTCTGCCCCCCCAATCGATCGAAGGGATGGATACCGTTTATTTTGCTGAGTTTCTCGAACAAGCCCTGAGCAAAGACTTTAACCAAAGGCTCTGCCTGGCTGGAATCATCGCTTGGAACTATGAATCTCAGTTCAGTGAAACTCGTCCTCCCCTGGCGGCATGGCTCAATCGGCTCGACAAGGCTTCAACCCTTTTAAATCGCTTAAAACCCCTCAAGTTTCCCAAAGCGTTTACCTATCAACCCTATTTACAGGCCTTTAATCTGTCCTCCTTTCGGGGTAAACAGGAAGAGTCCATCCAAAGTATTCTGGCCGCTGACAATCCTTTGATTTTAATGGCAACGGGGGCGGGAAAATCACTGTGTTATCAATTGCCTGCGTTGATGATTGCTCAGCGACAAAAGGGTTTAACGATCGTCATTTCACCGCTACAGGCATTGATGATCGATCAAGTGAGTAACTTAATGGAAAAAGGGTTAAATTTTGCCACCTATATTAATGGTGGTCTGCACCCCAGAGAACGGGGGGAACGGTTAGAGCAATTACGCTCTGGAGAAAAGGACTTACTGTATATTAGTGCAGAACAATTACGATCGCCTAGTATCCGGGCCTTGCTACGGGATCGGCTCCCCAGTTTAATTGTCTTTGACGAGGCACATTGTATTAGCCAATGGGGCCATGATTTTAGACCAGATTATCGCTATGCCCCTAAATTTATTGCTGAACTATACCAAAGTCAAAATCAATCTTTTTCCTTGAGGGCATTTCCCTTGATGGCCTTTATGACGGCGACCGCCACCGTTGCCGTGCGTCAGGATATTAAGGCCCTCTTTGCTCAATATCAGATTCCCATTACGACTGAAATTTTTTCTCCCACAAAACGAGAAAATTTAACCTATACCATTATTCCCACAGCGCACAAAACCAAAGAGCAAACGTTGCTAACGATCGTTCAAAATACCCTTCCTCAAAAGGGAGCCATTATTATTTATACTTTGACCTGCAAAAACACTGAACGTCTAGCGAATTTACTCCAAGAGCATCAGGTCAAAGCAAGATTTTATCATGGCAAAATTTCCCAAGAAGATAAAGCAGATATTTTGCAACAGTTTAAGACCCAAGCCCTCAATGTGGTGGTGGCCACTTGTGCCTTTGGCATGGGTATCGATCGCTCTGATGTGAGGGCTGTCATTCACCATACCATGAGTAGTAATCTAGAAAGTTATGTTCAAGAAGCGGGCCGGGCGGGAAGAGATGGTCAACCAGCCACCTGCACTTTACTCTTTGATCCGCTAGATGCAGATACCGCTTTCTTTTTGCAGAGTTTGAATCAATTATCAGAACCAGAACTCCGAACCCTTTTTCTGGCGATTCGGGAGTTACGGGATTTTATTTACGGCAAAGAAAAGGTATCAGAGCAATTTTTCTGGGCCACGAGCACGGAAATTTTTAGAACCAGCTATCTAGATCAGGAATTCGCCAACACTGACGATCAACGGGATCTCAAAATCAAAGCAGCGCTTCACTATCTAGAAAGCTTTGGCATGATTGAGCGAGAGGAAAATCAATCTATTTTTATTAGCTTTAACTTAAGTGAGGCTACCCCGGAAGACTCTTTACGGAAATTTGAGAGCTATGCCCACCATCATCATTTCCCTGAATATCGCAGGATTTTATTTGAGAAATTGATTACAGCTATGCACCTCGCCAAGACCTATGCAGAGCATGAAAACCAACCCTATCCCTTGGAGCGATTAAGTGATGCTTCAGGGCTAGCAATCAATGAATTGAAAAAGTATATTAAAGAACTGGAACGGGCTGAAGTCTGCACCGCCGAGATCCCGATCACGCTCCTAATGACGAAAGGGGTGCGGGGAGACTCCAGACGCAAATTCCAACAACACCAAAACCAAGAACAACAGATTTATCAAGAACTCCTACAATTATTAGGCGATCGTCCAGACCTCCAGATTAATTGTCGTGCATTGGCAACCTATCTTGATCCCGATCGCCAGCAGGAACTAACCGCGACTATGATTTTAGAAATTCTAGAGGGATGGCATTTTCTCAAATGGTTGAAATATGACCGAGTTCGATCTGATATTATTAAAATTACAGCATTTTCGGTAACGGATTATTTTCAGCCGTTTCAGCATGGTGTAGGCATTCTCATTGATATCCTCTATGAAGCGATCGGCGATCAGAAAGGGGCTCGTTTACGGTTAAGGCAAGATTTAGGACTGCTGCTAACTCAAGTGAACCAGAGAATTTTCCCTCAAGTCTGGGAACTCGAAGATCTCGAAAAGGCATTAGCCTGGATGCACAAGACGAAACTGGTGCGACTCACAGATGGCTCTAATTTATTCTATCAATCGATGAAAATTAGAGTCATTAAAGGGGTGCAAGAAAATAAAATTACTCGTGAATATCCTAAGATCGTTAAGCCACACTACGAGGATCAAATTCGCCGTACCCATATCATGCTCCAGTATGGCGCACAACACAAAAACGCTGACTTTGTTCCCCAGGACTATATTGCCGCCTACTTTGCCCTCTCTGATCTTGACTTTTTCACTCAGCACGGCCCTCTAAGGGAGAAAATAACGGAGGGAACCACGGAAGAGATGACGAGAGAAATGTCCGTTCTTCCGGTGCTGCAAGAAGACTACGATCGCATT
>JBEAPM010000145.1:0-5444 GCA_041164445.1 Cyanobacteriota bacterium | reverse complement strand
CCTTCCTCATCCCCCATGCGCTTAAAATAGGACTTGCCAATGCGATCGATGCCCAACAGCACCAGCACCGTATAAATGGCCAACGATCCAACCTGGCCCACTAAAGTGGCCGTGGTGAAATCCCCTTCATTCACCCCCACACAAATGGCCAACACCAGCAGGGCACCAATGTCCGTAAAAATGGTGGCTCCCACAGTGGCCGTAATGGAATCGTGTTTGAGTAAGCCCATACGGGCCACAATGGGATAACCAAGGAGGGTATGGGAAGCCATTAAGGAACCCAGTAAGACCGCCGCATTTAGCCCCATCTTAAAGGCTAGACCCACCCCAATACCCGTGATCATGGGTACTGCAAAGGTGGTAAAGCCAAAGGTTAAAGAACGATCGCGGGTTCGATAAAAATCCGCTAAATCAATTTCTAAACCCGCCACAAACATCAGATAGATTTTCCCCACATCGGACAGTAGTTTCATCGTGTCCGAGTCAGGATTGATCACATTCAAACCCTCTGGGCCGACACAAATACCTGCCACTAAAAGTCCCACTAATCCAGGCACTTTCAGTTGTTCAAAAAGCGGCGGAACCGTAACAGAAATCAGTAAGAGAATGGTAAAGGTAACGATCGGACTATCGGCTAACTGACTGAGGAGGTTCACCATAGAGGAATTGCCAGAAATTAAGAGAAGTGAGGGAACTCGGCGGAGGCATCTCGATTCATGGGGCAGGGGGCGAAGCCGTCCCCAGAATCTCTAGGCTGGGATGGCTATGAAGGCAAGATTTTAGGTTCTTCGAGGTGCCTTTAGAGTGCTGAGCTTAAACGGCTGTGAGGGTATAGCATCCTCAGGGGATGACCGGGAACCGGTGACGTGATCGCCCCAATCCCGACTATTGCAATCCTAAATGGTTTGTGCGCCCGAAGGGCGCACGCCACACAACGTCTAGTGCTTACAACTGATTGAGGACTGCTGTATTGCGTCGAAAGCGGAACCCAGTGTGGGCGTTTTAGGTGTACCCGATAGAATGGTATTTAAGGGATATTAAAGTGCCTTCTCACCCCCACAGGCAACAATTATGAAAACGCGCTTAACAGATCGCCCCATGGTGCTAGCGATCGGAGTTCTCTTGGCGATCGGCTTTACACCTCAGTCCGCCCAAGCCCAGTCCTTTGCTCGGGTGGTCAATGCCTTGTCCTATCCCACCGCATCGCAGCGCTTTTTCCAAGAAGGGATGGAGCGGTTAGAGCAAGAAATTCTCTATCTTCGTCAACAGCGTTTCCAGCCTCAGCAACCGGTTTTAGAGATTGATCACCTCAGTTTTGCCGAACAGTATCACCGTAGATCCGAACCCACGGAGGGGGAGGTACAATATCGAATCTTGGAGTCGGTACCATCCCGTCCCCTGAACTGAGTTCTGACCCTATGAAAGCTGTTGTGCAACTGAATCAGTGTTGCTCTCCCCTGGAGCCGCCAACCCCCGTCGTGGATACCTTGTCCCTCTGCGCCGCCGATCGCCAACGATCGCTAGGGCAAGGGGTCTCAAACCAGGGCTGTTACTACCAGTGGCGACTGCCTCGGGGCTCCTCTTTACTGGATCAAGCCTACTTGGGTACCCCCAAGGGCGATCGCTGGGTGCAGGTTGTAGCCTTGCCGGAACCGGTGTTGACGGTGACCAGTGACCATCCCCTGCACTTGTTGCAAGCCGCCTATCACCTCGGCAATCGTCATGTTGCCCTCGAAATCACCGCAACCTATTTACGCCTGGCTCCGGATCCGGTCTTGCTACACCTGCTCAGAGACCATCTTCAGGTGACGGTGACGGAAGAAATAGTGCCCTTTCACCCCATTTTAGGGGCGTATCATTCTCCCGGTCATGCCCACTGAGGGGCACCTCGAAAAGCTCAAAATATCGTTGGAGTTTCCAGTCAAAAGTAGAGATTGTGGCGGGCGGTCAGAATTAATCAAGGTGGCCTAAATTGCAGCCGTCTAATCTTCACAATGGACTGAGGACTGCGGTATTGTTCTGGGTGTCAGCGGAGGAGAGGGGGAAGCCTGTGAAAATTGCTTATTTTGATTGTCCTACGGGCATTGCGGGAGATATGTGCCTGGGGGCTTTAATTCATGCCGGTGTCCCGTTGAAATACCTAGAGGAGTCCCTGGCCAAGCTGGGGATTACCGAGGAATATACCCTCAGCCTGGAAACGGTGCAGCGGCGAGGTATGACAGCCAGCAAACTTCAGGTCAATCTCCAGGTGAGTAATCCCCCAGTGCGGCACTTAGCCACGATCGAAACCTTGATTGGCAATGCATACCTCCCCCCGGTCGTGGAGGAGTGGAGCTTGGCGATTTTCCGAAAGTTAGCCCTGGCAGAAGCGGCGGTTCATGGCTCCACCCCAGAAGCGGTTCACTTTCATGAAGTCGGGGCCACGGATGCCCTTGTGGATATTGTGGGGACTTGTTTGGGACTGCACTGGCTGGGGATTGAAGCGGTGTACTGTTCCGCCCTACCCACGGGAGGGGGCACCGTGAGGGCCGCCCATGGGCGTTTACCCGTGCCCGTGCCGGCGGTGTTGCAATTATGGCAAATGGGGCAAGTCCCGATCTATGGGAATGGCATCGATCGGGAACTCGTCACCCCCACGGGGGCCGCGATCGTGGTCACCCTCGCCAAACAATTTGGCCCCTGTCCCCCCCTCTGCTTACACCAAGTGGGCCTCGGTGCCGGGAATCGGGAATTACCCTTGCCCAATGTTCTCCGTCTCTGGGTTGGGAATACACCAGAATTTAGAGGAAACCCCGGTGCGGATGCCGTTCATCACCACCACCATCACGCCGATCATCACCATCATCATGCCCATCAGACCCCTGATCCTGACCCCGACGATCGCTTTGAGCAGGATCATACCCATCCTCACGATCACGAAGCTTTATCCCCTACCCCAGAAACGATCGTTCAACTCCAAACCCAACTCGACGATCTCAATCCCCAAATTCTGGGCTATTTATTCGATCGGCTCCTGGCCCTGGGAGCCTTAGACGTTTTTACCACCGCGATCGGCATGAAAAAATCCCGACCGGGCATCCTGCTGACGGTAATTTGTCATACAGCGCAGGTGAAGGCCTGTGAAGCCCTCATTTTCCAAGAAACAACCACCCTAGGCATCCGGCGATCGGTGCAAGACCGTCAAATTTTGCAACGACGGCTAGAATCGGTGAATACCCCCTATGGAGCGGTGCGGGTGAAGGTGGCCTGGCAAGCCGAGGATCCCTACCCAGCCTCCCTCTTGAATGTCCAACCGGAATATGAGGACTGTGCTACGATCGCTCGGGATCAACGCATTCCGTTAATGCAAATTCATCAAGCGGCTCTGTCTGCCTGGCATAGTCAACCCCAAAAGCTGTAAGGAAAGCCTGCGGCCTTTCATCCCCAACCTTGGAACTATGACGATCTCTCAACACCAAACCGTTGCAGAATCTACCCTAGAAGCTCGACGGGATCAGTCTACTTCTAATCGCTATTTGCCCTTACTGATTACCTTCTCGATTTTAATTCACGAGGGGTTGTTACTCATTTTTATGGGCAATCCCTGGTTGTTGAGCAAAGCCGCTTCTTCCTCCGTTGAACAAATCCCCATTGAGTTTGTTGAATTGGATCCGAACCAAGCCACTCAAGATCCTCCCCTAGAAACCGACAACGTAGCCCTACAGAATAGCCGAGCGCAAGCCACCCTGAGTTCCGATTCCAATCTAGAGGCAACCGAAGCATCCCAGCAGACTTCCCGATCGTCCCAACCCCTGCTCCAAGAAAGTCCTGAGCGCTTTGAGGATACAGCGGAATATGCCCGCTCCCAAATTCGCCCCGATCAGCCTCAGGATTCTGCGGAATCGGTTCCCGTCAAACAAGCCCCTCAGCCCGTTAACCCTGCCAAGCCCAAAGCCGCCGCAGAAGCCGCCCTCGATCTGCCCCCCCTCGATCCCAATGCACTGGCAGCGGGTACTCCGAACTCAGCCCCCGTTTTAGCCCGGGCCACTCCTCTCCCCCGTCCCGCCGGAGCGGCCGCCACCTTAGGGGGTGGTCAAATGGGCTTAGATCCCCACAGCAATTCTCATTATGAAAATTTAGCTGGTATTACTCGGTATCTGTAGTTCTAAGCCCTCCAGCATAAAGGTCAGTAGGTGATCCCAACTCTCGAAATAGAGATACCGAGTCAAAGCTCTCAGGTCATCGAAAAAGGTTTTGCGGGTGGGTAGATGGGAACGTAGGAGCTTATACTTTGCATCAAGCCGCTCCAACAAGGTGTGGAACAACAGCGAGAGGATATTCAGAGTGGCGAGGAGCGAGGCTAAATGCTTCTTGCCATGTCCAAAATTGTGTTCTAGGTTGTAGCCCTTGGTCTTGAGGGTATTGTTATTTTCGTTCTCTACTTTCCATCGGGTGCGACCACAGAGAACGATCTCGGCGACGTTGCTATGGGTAATCCAGTAGTTAGTGACAAAGGAGTTTTTATAGATCACCTTGCCATCGGGACGGCTGACAGTTACCTCACACCAATTGACCAATAGGGCATCCTCTCCATCTTTTAGGGGCACACCATTGAGATAACGGTAGGTATAGGTTTCTTCAACCTTCCCTGTCCACCGTTTAGTGGTCAGCGTGGGTACCTCAATGCCTTCAATATGTTCATAGAGAGTGGTATGGGACTCTGGGCGGCACACCAAAATGAAATTGAAGTTTTGGGCTAATAGTTGCTGACAAAAGGGTTGATGGCTATAGAGGTCATCTGCCAAAACGGTGACCTTCAATGCGCTATAGCGTTCCCCGTGCTTCGATAACCAGCGTTTGGCTGCTGCGTTCTCGCAATCTTGCTTGTCATGACCATCTTGGGGCACCACAAATTCAGGAACCAATGGAATGACATGGTCTTGCTTTGGAGCCACAATCACTGGGGTAACCACACTGTGAAAATAATGGGTCTTCCCGGACTTGAGAGTCCGCTGTGAACAGTGGGGACAATGAATTTGAGAGGAACTAAAGTATTCTGTGCCATCCAGCGCTATTAACAGAGTATCTTCAACGGAGCGGAAGCTCTTTAACTGCCCTTGTTGGTCTAATACCTGTAAAACTTCCTCAAACACAGGGAAGATGTTTTCCGGTTTTACGGGGTCTAGTAAATCCCGGATGTGGTTGTCACTTGGAATTTGATGAACCCCAAACAGGCTTTGAGCGTTACTGTTCCCTTTGCTTCCCTGCATCATTCGCTGGTAAGCCAGAAAGGATGGAGTTTGGGTGAAGAAGACGCTAAACGCACTCAAGGCAGCATCTTCCATGCCATAGCGGGTATTCTTGCCAGTCCGTTTGTCTGGTAGCGATGACAGCACTTGGCGAAAGGATGTGACTATCTCATCAAATATCCCTGAGTGTTTCAAGCGTCTCGACTCTTTGATCTT
>JBEAPM010000144.1:0-2509 GCA_041164445.1 Cyanobacteriota bacterium | reverse complement strand
ATTTCAGGAAGGGTTTGAATACTTGAATAATCCACCAAAACAGGCATAATTAAGTCCGGGAAAAATTTACACTCTCGATCGTGATCAAATAGACATTTGCGGTTAGAGTATAACCATCTCAAATCCCCGATTGCGAATCCGCACATCGCTGAAGACAATCGGGGTTATGAAAATGAGGGCATGACCCTGTCAGCCGAAGCAAAGCCTAGAAAAGACTTGATTTTGGTCAATACCTTCGCTAAGTTTAGGCTGAACTCGTTCATCAGGTGGCTAGGGTATGAGGATTGAAAAATCCTCGAAATCAATCAACATAAATACCAGTACAAAGGTATTGCTTTGTTCTGATTTTATGGTTCCCCTTTTATCAGGGCTGACCGATGCGTTGTATCTAGCTTTCTTTGGGGGCACGTTTTAGTTTAAGTCGTACCATTGCGGCATTGAACTTGTCCTTTTCCCTGAAACTGAAAATTTTTTGGGAATTGGTTTCGTGCTACGGATCTACTGTCGTAGATTCTCTTCCCCTGTTTCCTCTGCTTGTGCCAGTTTATTGACCCCAATTTCATGGTTGCCGCAGCCCAGTCATCCTATCCTAATCCCTCCCCCAGACGGCATCGTTCCTCGCGATCGAAGTCTGCTGGTCGTTCCGCCACCCTAGCCCAGCGATCCATTCGGGTCGCAGCACCGCAGGTCGTCGAACCGGCCAAAGTTGCCTCGTTAAGTCAAGCCCTCCAACTGCCGTTATGGCTACGACTGATCCTCGCGGTTCAGCAAAGCTCCTCTCTCTTAGTCCTCATTCTAGGCACCTTAACCCTCGGCAGTTATGCTAGCGTGGTTTATTCTCAGCATCGCTGGGGGCAGGCCTATGAAACCTTAGAGTCTTTGCGTCAAGAGGAATACCAGGTTACCGCCATTAATGAGTCTCTCAAGGAGAACTTAGTCAATTCCGCTGCGCAAAACACCGCTCTGAAGTGGCCTGAGCCAAATGACATGGTGTTTCTAGAGCCAACGGAACCTCGCCCACCGCTTGAGGTAAAACCGACCACTACGATACCTGCTTCCAGCTTTCCCTTGGGATATTGACGTTTATGGCTAGTTCTCGCCGTCAGCGCTCCAGTTTGCCATCCTCACGGGTCAAGGCCAAGCCGTCTCCTAGACCCCAAGGGAACTTCAACGCTACAGCGAAATCACGAGAGAGTTTTGTTGCCGCTCCGGTTGCTTCTGCCGCTTCTTTACCCCAGAAACGGCGGCGCAGACGATCGCTTTGGGCAAAAGTCCGGGACAGGCTGCCACAACCGAAAACACCACGGCTGGCAATCTCCATGCCTCTGAATATTAGCTTCCGGCTTTGGTTAGTTTGGGGCACCCTAGTCTTGGGCATTTGTGGTCTGAGCTATCGGCTGTATCACCTCCAGGTGGTGCAGGTGGTGAATGACGTGAACTTAGCGGAGGCGGCAGAATTTCAGCATAGCCTCACCCTCACCCCCTTAATTCCCCGCCGTCCCATTGTCGATCGCTTGGGCAATGTGCTGGCAGTGGATCAAACCCTCTACACTCTCTACACCCACCCGGATCTGTTTTCCAAAACACCCCAGGAAGTGGCGGTGGATCTCTCGGACATTCTCGAGAAAAGCCCCGATCAGATTTTAGAAGAGATGGGAACCACCGGAACCGGAATCATCCTCAGCCAAGACCTTACCCCCGATCAAGCGGATCGGATTCGTGATTTAACCCTGGATGGCATCGATTTAGTTCCCCATCAACGCCGCCTGTATCCCAGTGCAGACCTATTTGCCCAAATCCTCGGCTTTGTTGATGTCAATGGTCAAGAACGCACAGGGCTAGAAGAAGCCTATGCTCCCCAAGTGAAGCGATCGTTACCGGAGTCTCAAGTAGAGCGCATGGGGAACGGCTTACTGCTGCCAGATCTAGTGCCGGAGCAACTCGTTCACCCCGATAATTTATCCCTGAAACTGACGTTGGATACCCGTCTGCAGCGGGCAGTCACCGATAGCCTCAAAGCGCAGATGAACAAGTTTTCTGCCAAACGGGGTGCTGTCTTAGTCATGGATGTGCGGGATGGTTCTATTCTCAGTTTAGTGACCCTGCCCAGCTATAACCCCAATCATTACTATGATGCCGATATTGCCCTCTTCCGTAACTGGGCGGTCAATGATCTCTATGAACCGGGGTCTACCTTTAAACCCATCAATGTGGCGATCGCCTTAGAAAATCAGAGCATTCAGCCCACCGATACCATCTACGACGAAGGGCAAATTCAGCGGGGTGGTTGGCCCATTCAAAACCACGATTACAACTCTGTGGGAGCAGGGGGAACCCTCTCCATTAGCGAAGTGTTGCAGCGATCGAGCAACGTGGGGATGGTGCATATTATGGAGCAGGTGCCCCCCCAGACCTACTATGAATGGCTGGAGCGCTTGGAAATTGGACAACCCGTTAACACCGATCTTCCCTTAGCCACCCCCGGCCAATTGCGGGATAAAAATTTATT
>JBEAPM010000143.1:0-9448 GCA_041164445.1 Cyanobacteriota bacterium | reverse complement strand
GAAAAGTTTCTTGCGCTGTAGGCGTTTTACCGCGACTGATAACCATGATCTTCTACGCTTCCCCTTCGGGTGAGACGACAGAGCTAGACGTTTCAGCAGTCAGAATACAAGTTCCGCCCGCTGCCTCAATTTTAGTCCGAGCTTGGGCCGTAAAGGCATCCGCTGTCACCTGGAGGGGAACTGATAGCTCGCCATCAGCCAAAATTTTGAGACGACCTTCTTTACTCGCGGTCAAGATGCCTGCTTCTAACAATGAAGCGAGGGAAACTTGGCTATTCGCGGGTAAGTCGGCTAAGTCCTTGACGTTGACAATGGTGTACCGGGTACGATTCACCAAGGGAAAGGTTTTGAGCTTGGGAACCCGGCGGTAGAGGGGCATTTGTCCCCCTTCAAAACCAGGACGGGTGGGACGACCAGACCGGGATTTTTGACCCCGCATGCCAAAGCCACCGCTGGCCCCTTGTCCCGCAGAAATTCCGCGACCCACCCGGCGACGACGGCGTTTTGACCCTGGTTTTGGTGCTGCATCTTCTAAGCGCATAAAAACTCCCTATTGACTTCAGTTATTGACTTCAGTTTTAGTTACTGGCTTCCACCGCTGCGGCTACCGGCTCTGCTGCCACTACTGGCTCTACTGCCACTACCGGCTCCGCCCGACCATAGAGACGATCGACGGAAACACCCCGTTCTTCCGCCACTTGTTGGAAGGTGCGCAGGGAAGAAAGAGCTTCTACTGCAGCACGGGCGTTATTAAGTGGGTTATCGGAACCGAGTTGCTTGGCGAGGACGTTTTTCACCCCGGCCAATTCTAGTACTGTGCGAACGGCTCCCCCTGCAATTACCCCGGTACCGGGAGAGGCCGGACGAACCATGACTTTGGCCGCTCCACCAATGCCTACGGTGGGGTGGGGAATAGATAAGTTACGGGTGAGGGGCACATCCACCAAGTGCTTTTTGCCATCAGCAACGCCTTTTTTGACGGCACCGATTACATCTCCGGCTTTGCCAACGCCAACGCCAACCTGACCGCGCTCATTGCCGACCACGACGATCGCTCGGAAGCTTAGCTTTTTACCCCCCTTGACCACTTTGGTCACCCGGCGGATCTGCACAACCCGCTCTTGCCAAGTGGTATCTTTTTCTTTTTCTTTGCTATTTTTTTTGTTACGGTTTGCTGCCACGATTGGGATCTCCCTTAGGAATGGTTAGTTTTGAGTTTTCAGTTTTGAGTTTTGAGTAAGCCACGATTCAACTTAAAATTCATAACTCAAAACTCATAATTCTAAAATTCTAGTCCTGCTTCCCGCGCACCATCCGCCAGGGCCTTCACCCGACCATGGTAGATTTTGCCACCCCGATCGAAGACCACCTTCTGGATGCCTTTTTCTAAGGCCCGTTGAGCTACCAGTGCCCCCACTTTAGAAGAAGCTTCGCAGGGTTCAATGGACTCTAACTCTCCCCGCAAATCCGGATCTAGAGTGGAAGCCGCCGCCAGGGTATGATGGGCCGAATCATCAATAATCTGAGCATAAATATGATTGTTGGAACGGAAAACTGCTAAACGAGGACGTTCTGCAGTGCCAACAACTCGCCGCCGAATACGGCGATGTCTGCGTTGTGTAGATTCTCGACGTGTTGCTTTCATAGTTTATTTCTTCCCGGTTTTACCCGCCTTACGTCTGACCTGTTCACCGGCGTAGCGAATGCCCTTGCCCTTATAGGGTTCGGGGGGACGCACTGCCCGAATCCGAGCTGCCGTATTACCGACCAGTTCTTTATCAATACCCGTAACAATGACGTTGGTGTTGTTTTCCACCGCAAACTGAATGCCATCGGGGGGATCCATTTCCACCGGATGACTATAGCCCATACTCAAGACTAGCTTGGTGCCCTGAACTTGGGCCCGATAGCCGACCCCCTGGATTTCCAGGCGGCGAGTATAGCCTTGGGACACCCCTTCCACCATGTTAAAGACGAGGGTGCGACACAGACCGTGGCGCTCCCGCGCTGTGCGGGAATCGTTAACCCGGTTGACTTGAATGAGTTTGTCCTGTTGCTCGACGGAAACACCGCTGGGCAAAACCCGGGAGAGTTCACCCTTGGGGCCCTTCACCGCCACGGTTTGTCCATCGATGGTTACGGTAACTTTATCGGGGATCGGAATCGCCCGTTTGCCGATACGAGACATCTGCTGACTTCCTTACGAAACAACGATCGCTACCAGACGTAGCATAAGACTTCGCCACCGATGCCCTGTCTCCGCGCATCTTTATCGGTCATAATGCCGTGGGAAGTGGAAATGATAGCCACCCCAATGCCGCCGAGAACTCGGGGGAGTTCTTTACGGTTTGCATAGACCCGCAAACCGGGACGACTGACGCGCTTTAACATTTTGATGGTGGGTTTGCGGTTTTTCCCGACATACCGTAGGGAAACAACCAAAAACTTCTTAATACCGTCTTCCGCTTCTTCAAACCCGTCAATAAAGCCTTCGGATTGGAGTACCGAGGCAATACTGCGAGTGAGTCGAGTTGCTGGAATGCGAGTAGTTTGGTGACGCGCTAGGTTTGCATTCCGAATGCGCGTCAACATATCTGCAATGGGATCATTAACCGCCATAGTGACCTCGTTACTGGAATTGCCTTATTTGTCGCGGAAAGGCATCCCGATTTCCTTGAGAAGCGCACGACCTTCTTCATCGGTTCTGGCCGTGGTCACAATGGAAATATCCATGCCGCGAATTTGATCAATAGCGTCGTAGCTAATTTCGGGAAAAAGAAGTTGTTCTTTTAAGCCCAAGGTGTAATTGCCTCGACCGTCAAAACTCCGAGGACTGATGCCCCGAAAGTCCCGAATCCGAGGGAGGGAGATATGGATGAGCTTCTCGAGAAAGCTGTACATCCGTTCGCTGCGTAGGGTTACCATGATCCCCACCGGCATTCCTTCACGAATTTTGAAGGACGCGATCGCTTGCTTGGCTCGGGTAATAACCGGCTTTTGTCCCGTAATCTTGGCAATTTCCGCTAGAGAGGACTCTAATGCCTTGGCATTTTGAGACGCTTCCCCCAATCCACGGTTGATCGTTATTTTCACCAGTTTGGGAACCTGATGAATGTTGCTGTAACCAAACTGCTCCATCAGCTTGGGCACCACAACCTCTTGATAGGTCTTTTTAAGTGTGATAGACATGACAAAGAAGGAGGGTATTAGTCAATAATCTCGCCCGTTTTTTTGAGCTTCCGCACCTTGCGACCTTCGGCGTTGTAATCGATACAAACCCGACTGGTCACTTTTTCCTTGGTGGAATAGTGCATGACATTAGAACTGTGAATGGGAAATTCTAGGGTTCTAATTTGGCCGCTCTCGCCCTCTTGTTGGGGTTTAACGTGCTTAGTGCGAATATTCACGTCCTTAACCACGACCTGGCTTTTGTCGGGAATGGTACGAATCACTTCCCCTACTTTGCCTTTGTCCCGTCCAGAAATGACCTGAACGGTGTCGCCAACTTTAACGTGCATTTTGTAGCGGGAGGGGCGCTTTTTCGGCTGTTTGTTATTCAGCATACTTACAACACCTCCGGCGCAAGGGAAACAATTTTCATGAAGTTCCGATCGCGCAGTTCTCGGGCCACGGGGCCAAAGACGCGGGTACCTCGGGGATTACCATCGTTGTTGATAATCACCGCTGCATTGTCGTCAAAGCGAATACTCATGCCACTATCTCGGCAGAGATTCTTTTTGGTGCGAACCACTACGGCCCGAACGACATCGGACTTCTTGATGGGCATATTGGGAATCGCATCCTTAACAACGGCGATAATGACATCGCCAATGCCGGCATAGGTGCGGTTCCCCCCAAGAACCCGGATACACATGAGCTTTCTGGCTCCGCTGTTATCCGCTACATTTAAATAACTTTCTTGTTGAATCATGGGTGACTCCTAACGCTCAGGGGCTGGAACCAAAACTTCCATGAGCGTCCAGCGCTTCGTGCGACTGAGGGGGCGAGTTTCTTGAATTTTCACCCGATCGCCGATGCGACACTCATTTTTTTCATCGTGGACTTTATATCGGCGGGTTTGCACCACAATCTTTTTGTATCTGGAGTGAGAAACCCGGTCTTCAACAGCAACTACGGCTGTTTTGTCCATTTTGTTACTCACCACCATTCCCACCAACTCTTTAATTGCCATAGCTTAAGATCTCAGTTTTGAGGTTTAAGTTTTGAGTTTTGAGGTGAACAGCAGGAAAATCTCAGTTTTGAGTTTTAAGTGTTGAGCTTTCAGGTGACCCTGGGTTGCTCAGCACCCATCCTCACAAACTCAAGCTTCTTCACTAACCTCTGCAGTTTGGGCGATTTGCCGTTCCCGCTCTACGGTCATCAACTGGGCCAGGCGATGCCGGGTATGTTTGAAGAGGTGGGGCTTGTTTTCCATCTGACGGGTAGCCTTTTGGAAGCGCAATTCAAACAATTCACGCTTTGCCCCCAGGATTTGCTCCTGCAATTCTTGATCGCTCAAGTCGCGGAAGTCTTGAATTTTGGATAGGGCCATCTTTATTCCTCCGTAGCCGGTTCCGTTTCAGGGGTTGCCGTTTCACGAACTACAAACTTGGTCTTGATGGGTAATTTGTGGGACGCTAGGCGCATGGCTTCCCGTGCCACTTCTTCGCTTACCCCATCTATCTCAAAGAGGATGCGACCCGGTTTAACCACTGCTACCCAAAACTCAGGGTTTCCTTTACCGGAACCCATCCGGGTTTCAGCGGGGCGCATGGTAACGGATTTATCGGGAAAGATCCGGATCCAAATTTTTCCACCCCGGCGGATGTAACGGTTCATGGCACGACGACTCGCTTCAATTTGGCGGGCCGTAATCCAGGAACACTCCTTGGCCTGAAGACCAAAGCTACCAAAGGCGACGGTATTCCCCCGACTGGCTTCACCGCGCATTTTGCCCCGGTGTTGTTTGCGGAATTTTGTACGTCTTGGACTTAGCATCGATCGTTACTCCTCATTTGAGCGATCTTCAAACCGTTGACGGCGACGAGACTGCCGACGACGGGGTTGATTTCCTGGATCTTTGGGTGTTTCCACCTGTCCCGGAATGACTTCGCCGTTAAAGATCCAAACTTTGATCCCCAATACACCGTAGGTGGTTTGGGCAATACGATAGGCATAGTCAATGTCTGCCCGGAGGGTATGGAGGGGGACTCGACCTTCCCGCGTCCACTCGGTACGGGCAATTTCGGCCCCGTTTAAGCGGCCACTTACCTGCACTTTCATGCCTTTGACCCCTGCCCGCTCTGCCCGCTGCATGGCTTGGCGAACGACTCGACGGAAGGAAACCCGCCGCTCCAGTTGCTGAGCAATGTATTCGGCGGCTAAAACGGCATCGGCATCGACTCGCTCCACTTCCACTACGTTGATCCGTACTGGGCGATCGAGATTGCCGAGGTGGCGTTGGATTCCTATCCGTAAATCTTCAATACCTTTACCTCCCCGTCCCACGACTACGCCGGGGCGGGCAGTGCGGATTTCTAGTTCTAATTGCTCTGCTTTGCGCTCAATGCGAATGCAGGAGATACCCGCGTTACTCAGATTTTTTTCAATATAGGCGCGAATCCGATGGTCTTCTTGAAGAACATCAGAGTAACGCTTAGGGTCGGCAAACCAACAGGATTGATGTTCCTGGGTAATGCCCAATCGGAGCCCTGTTGGATGAATTTTTTGTCCCACTGATTACCTCACTCATTGATAAGTTTTGAGTTTTGAGTTCTAAATGTTGAATTCGGTTGAGTTATGAAGGGCGGATTCGAGTTTTGCAGTTAACTCATAACTCATAATTCTTCTAGGGCTGGAGAGACTGCGATCGTGATGTGGCAGGTGGGCTTACGAATCATGTAGGCCCGGCCCTGGGCACGGGGACGAAAGCGCTTGAGAACGGGCCCTTGATCGGCAAAAGCTTTACTAATCACGAGTGCTTCCCGATCGAGTCCCAGGTTATGTTCTGCATTGGCTACCGCAGAGCGTAATACCTTGAGGATGGGATCACAGGAGCGGTAGGGCATGAACTCGAGGATCATCAGGGCATCCCGGTAGGAGCGGCCCCGAATTTGATCTAAGACCCGCCGTACTTTTAAGGGAGACATGCGGATGTAACGGGCAATAGCCTGAGCTTGTTGTTCGGTATCCATGGATTAACGTCCCCCTTTCTTGTCTTTGATGTGCCCCCGAAACGAGCGAGTTAAGGCGAACTCACCCAGTTTGTGCCCCACCATTTGGTCGGTGATATACACCGGTACGTGTTGACGGCCATTGTGAACTGCGATCGTGTGACCAATCATCTGAGGCAAAATTGTCGAAGCCCGTGACCAGGTCTTAATCACGTTTTTCTCCCCTTTTGCATTCATTTTTTCAATTTTGCTGAGGAGATGGTCGGCAACAAAGGGCCCTTTTTTAAGCGATCGTCCCATTCTGAAAATACTCCTAGGAATTAAGTTTTGAGTTTTGAGTGATGAGTTTTGAATTGGGTTGAACTCAACATTCAAAACTCATCACTCATCACCTTAAGAATCACGTCCGCCTCGACCCCGCTTGGAGGACTTACGGCGACGACGCAGCACATATTTGTTACTCGGTTTATTCTTCTTGCGAGTTTTTAGACCTAGGGCCGGTTTACCCCAAGGAGTAACAGGGCCAGAGCGACCCACCGGCGCACGACCTTCCCCACCACCATGGGGGTGATCGCAGGGGTTCATCACGCTGCCTCGAACTTCGGGACGACGACCTAACCAGCGCTTCCGTCCAGCTTTACCTAGACTGGTGTTGCGGGCTTCGATGTTGCCTACCTGGCCGATGGTGGCGTAGCATTCGCGGCGAATGAGACGGACTTCACCGGAGGGCAGTTTGAGGGCAACATAATCCCCTTCTTTGGCGACCACTTGGGCCGATGCACCGGCTGCTCGCACGATTTGCGCACCCCGTCCCGCTTTCAGTTCTACGTTGTGAACTTCGGTACCCAAGGGAATATTGGCTAAGGGGAGGGCGTTGCCAATTTCAATGGGAGAGCCTTCTCCGGCAATAATTTTGGTGCCTACGGCCAGTTTGTGGGGATGGAGGATGTAACGCTTTTCTCCGTCTTCGTATTGAATGAGGGAAATCCGAGCGTTACGGTTGGGGTCATATTCCACCGTGACTACGGTGCCCCACATTTCGCGCTTATCCCGCTTGAAGTCAATGACACGATATAAGCGCTTGTGTCCGCCGCCTCGGTGACGGCAGGTAATCACACCGCGATTGTTCCGCCCTTTGGCCCGATGAATCGATCGGGTTAAGGATTTTTCCGGCTTATCGGTGGTGATTTGGGAGAAATCTGCATCAATCCGCTCCCGCGTTCCCGGTGTATAGGGTCTGTAAATACGAGTCGCCATAATTTATGCCGTCACTAAACGTCAGGGAAGAGAGTAATGCTGTCACCTTCGGCGAGGCGTACCGTCGCCTTTTTGTAATGGGCGCGATAGCCTTGAAACCGTCCAACCCGGTGTTGCTTTCGGGGGGGATGGGCGGTCTGAACGCCAATGACTGTGACATCAAACAGCATTTCGATCGCGGCCTTAATCTGAGGCTTGGTGGCTTTGGGATCCACTTCAAAGCTATAGAGATTGCTTTCCAGCAAGAGGGTCGCTTTCTCCGTCACCAGAGGGCGGCGAATCAAGTCCGCTAGGTTCCGATCGTCAAATCTAGTCATCGTTGTAAACCTCCTGTAGCTTGGCAATGGCGGTTGAGGTGGCAACGATCGCATCCGCATTCAGTACATCAAAAATATTTAAGTTACTGGCGGTAATTAATTTCACGTTAGGCATATTTCGCACGGAGAGGTAGACCGTTTCCTGACGCTCCGGCAAAATCATCAAGATCTTGCTTTGGGCATCTACGCCCCAGCGATCGAAGGCTTCGATGACGGTGCGCGTTTTGGGACGGGGCAATTGATCCGCAAAATCTTCCACCACCACTAACTGATCAACACGGCTTTGGAAGGCGGTTCGCAGGGCCACTCGGCGTTCCTTGCGGTTCATCTTGATGCTGTAATCCCGAGGTTTGGGGCCAAACACAACCCCCCCACCGGGCAGTAGCGGCGATCGGGTTGATCCAGCACGGGCGCGACCGGTTCCCTTTTGTCTCCAGGGTTTCCGTCCTCCCCCGCGCACTTCGGAGCGGGTTTTGGTGGACGCAGTTCCCTGACGGGCATTGGCCAATTGACGGACTAATGCTCGGTGAACAATGTGCGCTGCATTTTCTTCTTTAGCAACTTTGAGATCCAGGGAGGTTTCCCCCGCTGTTTCTCCTTGCCAATTTTTAATGACACAACTTGCCATGAGTCTATCCCTCTACACTTCTTTTGCAGGTGTAATATTGACCAATGCTCCGGGTTTACCCGGTACCGATCCTTGAATCAGCAGCAAATTACGATCGGTTTCAACGCGGACAATAGAGAGCTTCCTCAGGGTGACCTTCTTGTTGCCCAATTGACCCGCCATGCGCTTACCGGGATAAACCCGACCAGGAGTAGTCCCGGCACCGGTAGAACCGGGTAAACGGTGGTTTTTGGAACCATGGCTCATGGGACCGCGGGCAAAACCATGACGTTTTTGATAGCCCGCAAATCCCCGACCAATACTCTTGCCCGATACATCAACGAGCTGACCGGCACTGAAGATCTCTACGGTCACCTGCTGCCCCAATTCATAGGCAGAAGATTCTGATAAGCGATATTCGGTTAAATGCCGTAGGGGAACGGCCCCTGCTTTGCTCAGGTGTCCCAACTCAGGCTTATTAAGGCTTTTTTCCTTGACCTCTTCATAGCCGAGTTGCACGGCTGTGTAACCATCACTTTCTACAGTTTTCACTTGGGTCACGGTACAGGGCCCAGCTTGAACAACCGTAATGGGGATGGCTCGACCCGCTTCATCAAAAATCTGGGTCATGCCTAATTTGGTACCGAGAATGCCAATAGACACGGCTTTACTCTCCTGCCATTGTGTAAACACACGAAAAAACAGACCAGAAACAACGTTCTGGACTTCTTGGCTCACGCCAAGACATACGTCACTACATGCTTTATGCAGTAGGCCAAAACTGCGGACAGTGATTGACTTAGACTACGAAGGCTTGACAGCCCAAAGCTATGCAATTCAGTAAACCTAAAACACTTGCAAAGACTTAAGGTTAGACCTCAGTATCCGCGAGCATATAACAGTAGTTTCACTGAGATGCTCATGCAAGTTAGCCAGTAACGGCCGCTCGGGCGAGTTTTGAGAAACGTTAAACTTTCTTCGAGCCTGCGTCACCCATTACCCGTTTTTCTCACGGAAAACTACTATAACAATCATTAAACACGTTGTCTAGCATTTTTGGGGAACTTTTTAGCTGCATGGTCTGGAACGGCGAT
>JBEAPM010000142.1:0-2665 GCA_041164445.1 Cyanobacteriota bacterium | reverse complement strand
AGGAGCATCTGAGCGGTCATCGATCCTACGAAATGGTGCATCGTCTGCTCCTGCCTGATGGGCGCATTAAGTATGTCTATGAACAATGTGAGACCACCTGCAGTGAAGACGGCACCCCCTTAATCTCTCGGGGAACTGTGCAAGATATTACTCGCCAGAAAGAAGCAGAGCTAGAGCAACGCCGCATCGCCCAAGAGGTCGTAACCCTCAATGCGGAATTAGAACAACGAGTGCTAGAGCGTACAGCAGCACTGACGGAACGGGAAGCCACCCTGGCGGATTTTGTCAACAATGCCAATGACTTAATCCAGATTGTGGAACTAGATACCGGAAAATTTGAGTTTGTCAATCAGGCTTGGCAGCAAATTTTGGGATATACGGTGGCCGAGCTGAACGGATTAACGATCTTTAAGATCTTAGCCCCCGATTGTCAGATTGCCTTTCAGACCTTGGTGGACCAAATGGCTACCGGTAAGGTTACCGATGTAGAACAGATGGAATTGACGTTGATAGCCAAGTCCGGGCAAGCGATCGTCGTACAGGGGAACATCAATTGTCGCTGTAAAACCGATGAGGAGGGCCATGAGCGGCCCTGCTCTGTCCGAGCGATCCTACGGGACATCACGGCTAAAAAAGCAGCGGAAATTGCCCTGCAAGCTAGCGAAGCTAAATATCGCCAGATTGTGGAAACCGCCCATGAAGGGATTTGGATGATTGATGCAGATGCAAAGCACCAATTTGCCAACGCGGCCCTGTTGCAGATGTTGGGGTATACCAGGGCAGAGATGGAAGGTCGATCCCTGTTCGATTTTGTCTCCCCTGAATTCCATTCCGATCTTCAATCGCTTCTCAAACGCCGCTCGGAAGGAGTTGCAGAAACGAATGAAGTCCCTCTGGTACGCAAAGATGGGTCTACGCTCTGGGTGTTGTCCACCGGCAGCCCGATCTTCAGCAAAGCCGGGCAATATGTGGGGGCCATGGCAATGGTCACAGACATCACTCAGCGCCGTCAAGCAGAGGACGAACGTCAACGCCTGCTGCAAGAGTTAAGCGGTTTTAAGCTCGGGCTAGATGAATCTGCGATCGTTGCGATTACCGATCCCCAGGGGGTCATTCTATATACCAACCAAAGGTTTATCGATATTTCCGGCTATAGCGAAGCGGAACTCTTGGGCCAAACCCATCGCCTGGTCAATTCGGGAATCCATCCCCCAGCTTTTTTCCAAGACTTATGGCGCACGATTCGCAAGGGAGAAGTGTGGCGCGGCGAAATTTGCAATCGTGCTAAAGAGGGCCCTCTCTACTGGGTCGATAGCACGATCGTCCCTTTTTTGAACGCTCAAGGCAAACCCGATCGGTATCTTGCGGTGCGTTTTGATATTACTCAGCGCAAGCAGGCGCAACAGTTGCTCCAGGAAAAGCTTGAACTATTGAGAGAGGTTACGGCCGCTCAGTCCCAGTTCATTACCGCCCAGAACCGCCTAGAGATTTTTGAGAGACTGTTAGCGACGGTACTAGAGACCCAAAATCTACTCACACAACGAAATGAGGAACTTGCCGTGAGCAATATAGAACTAGAACGGGCCACCCGGCTCAAGGATGAATTTCTGGCCAATATGAGCCACGAACTCCGCACACCGCTCAATTCGATTTTGGGCATGGGTGAGGCTCTGCAAGAGGAAGTCTTTGGGATTTTGAATGAGAAACAACTCAAAGCCCTACGCACCGTAGAAAAGAGTGCCTCCCACTTGTTAACCCTCATTAACGACATTTTGGATGTGGCTAAAATTGAGTCTGGGGAAGTCAAGCTGGAATATAGCTACGTTTCCGTTGAGCAGCTTTGTTCCTCTAGCCTCGCCTTTATTAAGCAACACGCCCTCAAGAAGCGGATCCAGTTACAGACAGAAATTTCCTCTGGGTTGCCAGCGGTGTTTGTGGATGAGGTGCGCATGAGACAGGTCTTACTGAATTTGCTGACCAATGCGGTTAAGTTTACCCTGGAGGGCGGTACGGTAACCTTAGCCGCTTTCCTTGTTCCTCAGGAAGATCATAAACAAGTCCTACGGCTTTCGATTAAAGATACGGGAATTGGCATTTCTCCGGAAAATCTAGACAGGTTATTTAAGCCCTTTGTCCAAATTGATGGAGCCCTCAACCGTCAACAAATGGGGACCGGTTTGGGGTTGACCCTGGTCAAGCAATTGGTGGAACTCCATGGCGGAAAAGTGCACCTCAGCAGTGAACCCGGGGTAGGGAGTTGTTTTACGATCGATTTACCCGCTGGTTCCACGTTTTCCTCCGAGCCTAGTGCCGAGGAGCCCCCAGCGCAGACCAATGCGCTTCCAGCCCCGGATCAAGAGACGAGTCAAAAATCTCTAATTTTATTAGCGGAAGATGACCTGGCGAATATTGAGACGATCGCCTGTTACTTGGAAGCCAAAGGCTATGCAATGGTCTTTGCCAATGATGGACAGGAAGCGATCGATCTTGTTCAAAAGAATCTCCCTGATTTGATCTTGATGGATATCCAAATGCCGGGTATGGATGGCTTAGAAGCGATCGGTCTGATTCGTCAAATGGAGCGCCTACAGAATATTCCGATCATTGCATTAACGGCCCTCGCCATGAAGGGCGATCAGGAGCGCTGTTTAGATGCGGGAGCTAA
>JBEAPM010000141.1:0-3189 GCA_041164445.1 Cyanobacteriota bacterium | reverse complement strand
AAGTTTGCCATGAAGCAGAAAGGGATAAGAGATGCTGCTTAATCTACTATAAATAAAGGCGTGTGCAACTTAAGTGCCAAGGAGATCCCCGGTTTCTCGTAGAACGAAGTCCAATCTCTTGATGCTATGTCCCCAGGGGCGCGTCACTGTGGGCAGTGACCTTTCCCGGCTCAACCTTGCCCCTAGCCCTTCTCTTGCGGGCGGGCACCTCAGCAACGTTGCAAAATTAGGGAGGGGTTTCCGCAAGTCCCCCAGTCTGAATCTGTCCTATCTCTTGCGCTCATGTCTACTGATTCTATCCGTCGAATTTTTATGCATACCGGTGAAGTCTCCGGGGATCTCCAGGGCAGTTTATTGGCCCAGGGTCTGTATCGGACTGCTCAAGCCCAGGACATTCCCCTAGAAATCTGTGGCATGGGAGGCGATCGGATGGCTGCGGCGGGGGTTCACCTTCTGGGCAAGACGGTGGAGATTGGTTCCATCGGCATTTGGGAGTCTCTTCCCTATGTTTTACCCTCTTTGAAATTGCAGCGCCAGGCTCAGCAGTATCTGCGGCATAACCCTCCGGATGCGGTGATTCTGATTGATTATATGGGGCCGAATATTGCCCTCGGGAAACAACTGCGTCGGCATTTTCCCGACTTACCCTTGTTCTACTATATTGCGCCTCAGGAATGGGTCTGGTCAAAAAACAGTCGCAATACCAATACGATCGTTAATTTTGCGGATCAAATTTTAGCAATCTTTCCCGGAGAAGCAGACTATTACCAGCATCAAGGTGCAAAGGTGACCTGGGTGGGGCATCCTCTCCTGGATACCCTGGCCACGAAACCTAATCGGATGCAGGCTCGTCACCATTTGGGCATTGGAGAAGCGGACATTACGATCGTTTTGTTACCCGCTTCCCGTTATCAAGAACTCCGCTACCTGCTGCCCATCTTGCTGGAAGCAGCGGTAAAAATTCAGGCCCAGATCCCCACTGCAAAGTTTTGGTTGCCCCTGTCTCAACCCCAGTTTGAACCCCTCATTCACGCGGCTCTCCAAGGACTAGACCTGAATTTGCAAGTGACCTCAGAAGATTCCGCCTGGACGATCGCGGCGGCGGATTTAGCCCTGACCAAATCAGGCACGGTCAACCTGGAACTTGCTTTACAACGGATTCCGCAAGTGGTGTGTTATCGGGTTAGCCCGGTGACTGCTTGGATTGCCCGCAACATTTTACGGTTCTCCATTCCCTTTATGTCTCCCCCCAATCTGGTACTCATGGAGCCGATCGTCCCAGAGTTATTGCAGGAGGAAGTCACCGCAGAGAACATTTGTGCCGCTGCCCTGCGTATCCTCCAAGATCCAGCCTATCGTCAAGCCATGCTAGACAACTACGATCGGGTTCAAGACCTTTTAGGATCCCCTGGGGTCTGCGATCGGGCCGCAGCGGTGATTTTCCAGGAATTGGTACCCCCTGACTCAGCCCGCCCCTCTATCCCTTAATACTGCTCAAACAGGACTCGGGTTTGGGCAATTTGTGCGGGGCTAAAGCCAGCCTCTTCTAAGTGTTCTAAAAAGTTTAAGTCGTAATAGCGCTCGTCTAACTGACGAGTTGCCGCCACCACCGTCACTAAGGTGGACTCTGGTGCGTCAGTATCCGCTAACTTGCTGCCGTGGGCGAGGGCTAAAGCCACCAGGGGATGAGGATTATCCGGTTCCAAAACACTGGCATATTCCGCCGTAGCGATCGCCCAGTCCCATAAACCGAGGCGTTGTAGCCCTAAACTCAGGTTATAAAATGCAATTTCATTGTCCGGCTTGAGGAAGGCAGCCCAGCCGTGGGTTCCGATCGCGGGCCAGACTTTTCCCTGTACGAGGTAAACAATCCCCAAGGCATTGAGGGCTTCGAGATGAAAGGGATCCTGTTCCAACGTTCCTTGTAGCACCGCAGCCGCCCGATCGTCTTGACCGGCTCGGTGAGCCGTCCATCCCAATAGAACCCGCCCAGATAAATTCTCTGGATCGAGTTCCACCGCTGTTTCCAGCACTTCGATCGCTTCCGCCCATTGCCCCTGACTACGGTAGACCAACCCTTGCTGACGATAGTCTGCCGCACTTTGGGCCTGTACAGGACTCACCATTGAGCCGATAACCCCCACCCAGGACAAGACGATCGTTAAGCTGGTTCTCAAAGGAGGAGCATATCCTGCTTTTGCCTCAGGGGTAGCATCAAGTCCACGCTGGAAATATAGCCGTTTATAGGCCTGGAGCGCCATGGGCTGAAACGCCCCATTTGCCCACGTTTCCATCGCTAAAATCCACTTTTGAGTAGAGACCCAAGCTAAACTCACTCTCTTGATCATCTTGATTGGTGTGCTCCGTCATACCTTTAGTATAGTTGTCTGCACGTAGGAATCCCTTCTAAATGGGCTGTGTGGTGTGCGCACTGATTTAGGACTGCTGTATATTTATCATGAAAAGCTTTCCACACCGCGCCGCACTCTTCCCCCTTAAATTGGTCGCCTCATGAAAACAATTTATTTACATATTGGCACCCATAAAACAGGGACAACATTTTTACAAAATATCTTGCGTGAAAATCGAGATAAGCTCAGAGAATTTGACTATTACTATCCACGCTCAGCAATCCCAAATTCCTCATTACCAGGTCATCATCTTCTCCCCCGATCGGTCAGTGATGCCCGTGAAAAGTTTGATGAAATTTCTAAAAAGACGATCGTTACGGACAAAATCTGGAATGAGCTCCTAGAAGAGTTAAAAACTCAGAATCTAAATAAGATTATCATTAGTTCAGAGGATTTTTGCTTGCTAGATCATGGGGAAATCCTGAAAGTCAGAGAATATCTCAGGGATTTTAGGGTTGAAATAATAGTCTATTTGCGCAGACAAGATGAATTTTTGCTTTCTCTTTACTCTGAGCTAGTCAAAAAGGGATACTACCAGAATTTAGAATCTGTATTGTATGAATATGAGGAAAGATTTGATTATTATAGTTTATTAAATACTTGGGCAGATGTTTTTGCTAAAGATCACTTAAAAGTTGGTATTTATCAAAAAAGTGGCGTAAAAAACAACCTATTGTTTGATTTCCTAGCAAAAATTGACTTACATTTAGATGTGCAAGATCTGCAGCTAAATAGCTTAAGCTGATCGGCATCTAAATGTGCTATAATAGTATAAAAA
>JBEAPM010000140.1:0-2846 GCA_041164445.1 Cyanobacteriota bacterium | reverse complement strand
GCCATCGAAATATTGATTTCGTCCTCAATGTTGGCAAAATGTCAATCAAAACAGGTGTTTTTGCGTGTTTTTCTTCCTTTGGAGCCACAAATTCGGGAACTGCAGCGAAATTTTTGGTTTTAAGTGATCCAGAATGAAGAAGTTAAGCTTAAAATAGTCCAGTGGAAATCCCATGCCATAAGAGTTTCAGAGATTAAAACTATCTTGAAATCTTTGAGGAATGGATTTTATGGTACGCAAATATCAATTTTTATTGTGTGCCATTCGTTTCTTACTCACAAGGAGAACAAGCATGAATAAGGGAGAACTGGTGGATCGCATCGCCGAACGAGCCAGCGTAACGAAAAAGCAAGCCGATGTGGTGTTGTCTGCGATCCTGGAGGTGATTGTGGATGCGGTATCTGAAGGGGAAAAAGTCACACTCGTTGGTTTTGGCTCCTTTGAAAAGCGATATCGCAAAGCCCGGGAAGGACGTAATCCCAAGACGCGGACTAAAATGACCATTCCAGAGACTTACGTTCCCGCCTTTTCTGCGGGTAAGCAATTCAAGGAACGGGTTTCCGGGTCTGAGGTGATCGATGACGAAGAGGATTAAGCTTTAGGACTGGTTGGCCGTTTTCCGTCTCAGTCTCCCCAGGCAGCGATCGTTCTTAACGCCTTTTAGTCCATTAATACTGTATAGCGAGATTAGTGTAGATGCGTTCCCTGCAATCTGCCCTAATCTCCCTTTTATCGATTTACTATGACTGACCCCGTCTGGACTCGTCGCCACATTTTATCTTTGGCTGACTTTACCGCCAAAGAGTACGATACCGTTCTACAAACGGCCTTGAGTTTCCGGGAAGTGCTGTCCCGGCGAACCAAAAAAGTACCCACCTTGCAGGGACAGGTGGTCACGACCCTTTTTTTTGAGGCTTCCACCCGCACCCGCAGTAGTTTTGAGTTAGCGGCCAAGCGTTTATCTGCCGATACTCTGAGCTTTTCACCAGGAAGCTCGTCCCTGTCGAAGGGCGAAACAATCTTGGACACGGCAAAAACCTATCTGGCGATGGGCACCGACATCATGGTGATTCGCCATCAGCAGGCTGGGGTTCCCCAGCAAATTGCCCAGGAAATGGATCGCTTAGGAACGTCTGTGCGAGTCCTGAATGCAGGGGATGGGCAGCATGAACATCCCTCCCAGGGACTGCTCGATTTATTTACCCTCTGTAGTAGTCTGGATCCCGAGCAACCCCGCTTAGGGTTATTACAGGGCAAAAAAATAGCGATCGTTGGGGATATTTTGCATTCCCGGGTGGCCCGCTCCAACCTCTGGAGTTTAGTCACCGCTGGGGCAAAGATTCACCTGGCTGCTCCCCCCACGCTGCTCCCTCAGGACTTTCAGAACTTCCTCACCTCCCCCTCCCCTGACCGACTTGGTACGCTGCACCTGCACTGGAGCTTGGAACCGGCCCTAGAAGATGCAGATTTTGTCATGACCCTTCGCCTCCAGCAGGAACGGATGAGTCAACATTTGTTACCCAGTCTGCGGGACTATCATCAGCAATTTGGCATTACCGCCGATCGCTTGCAGAGTTGTAAACGAGGGGTCAAAGTCCTCCATCCTGGCCCGGTCAACCGTGGGGTTGAACTCAGTTCTGCCGTCATGGATGATCCGGACTTAAGCCTGGTGCCCCAGCAAGTGACCAATGGGGTAGCGGTGCGCATGGCTCTACTGTATTTAATTAGTGGTTAATTCCTGGTTCATGAGTGCCTCAGCTACTCAGGCTTGGGGCTGCACTGTTGAGGGCTGAAGCCCTTGGTCTCAAATTACTCCTCTTGACTCCTCTTGCTGCCCCATGCCTCCCCATTATTACTTAAAGCAAGGCTCTGGACTAGATCGCGCTTTACTCTTGCGTTTTTTGCAACGAACCTATCAGGAACTCTGTCCTCAGTCCCAGTTAGGACATTTAGCCACCACTGCAGAGCAATACTTTTCGGGGCGTACTCCCATTTGGTGGGTAGAGTGGCAAAATCCCAATCCGGATCCGATGGTACGGCGTGGCTTGCTTGAGCAGGTTGCGGGTAAGGGGCATACCGTGAAAGTGGGCTGTTTGTGGATGGGCAGTGCGGTGGATCAATGCTACGGCGATCGCCATAGCCATATTTTTCTCTTGTATGTGGATCCAGAGCATCGACGGCAAGGGTTGGGGCGGGCTTTGATGCAAACCGCTGAAACCTGGGCTAAAAAGCAGGGCGATCGTCAAATTACCCTTCAAGTCTTTGTGAACAATACGGCGGCCCTCACGTTATACAAAAATTTGGGCTATGAACCCCAATCTATAACGTTTGGTAAGGCCCTTTAATTTAATGGCAGGGCTGTCCGCTAAAAGCGAAAAATTTGAATGGAAGAGTGCGGCGCGGAGCATCGTACTCTTCCGCCTTAATTGGGTCACCCATGGCATGGATGGCTGAAATGCGTCAAAGGTTTGCATCTTGCTGTTGGTAGAGGCAGAAATAGCGCCCCCGCTGCTCCATCAGTTCTTTGTGGGTGCCAATTTCCACCACTGACCCTTGATCCATGACCACAATGACATCCGCACCCCGAATAGTACTAAGACGGTGAGTAATAAAGAACACGGTACGATCGCGGTAGCGCTCCTGAAGATTCATGGAGACTTGGCGTTCCGTTTCGTAGTCTAGGGCACTGGTGGCTTCATCCAAAATCAACAACTGGGGATTTTGGAGAATTGTGCGGGCGATCGCCACCCGCTGCCGTTGTCCCCCGGAAAGGGCGGATCCTTTTTCACCAACGGGAGTGTTGTAACCAGCAGGGAGCGCCATGATGAACTCATGGGCGGCGGCAA
>JBEAPM010000139.1:0-6460 GCA_041164445.1 Cyanobacteriota bacterium | reverse complement strand
AAGAGTGCGGCGCGGAGCGCCGCACTCTTCCATTAAATTTTTCCGCTTGCAGTGGAAAGCCTGAACTAGGGGGTAGAGGGTGGCTTAGACCGCGTTCCCGATCTGCGCCCCTTAGGATTGGATGGAACCATCCGGGAGGGTTGCGCCGGTCAAATCCGTATCCATTAAAATCGCACTGCTCATTTCAGCATTGGCGAGGTTGGCATTGCAAAGCTTGACATCCGTTAAATCCGTTCGTCCAAGGTAAGCTTCGATCAGTAAGGCCTCCCGTAAGGTGGATCCCGAGAGGTCAGCCCGTCCTAAATCTGCTTTGTTGAGGCGGGATTTATCGAGATTGACTTGAATGAGGCTGGCTTTCTGTAGCTTGGCTTCGCTGAGGTTAACTTGATAGAGAGAGCTGTAATCTAGGCAGGATCCTTTGAAATTTGTTCGCTCTAACTTGGCTCTCTGCCAGAGACTTTTTGCGGCCATCACCCCCTGTAAATTGGCATCAGACAGGATCGTTCCGGTGAGATTTGCGCCTTCGAGATTGGCTTGGGACAAGTTGGCTCGTCGTAAATTAGCTTCCCGCAAATTGGCTCCTTGGAGGAGGGCTTCACTTAAATCTACGCCGCTTAAGTTTGCGCCCCATAAATCGGCATGGCGCAGATCTGCTCCCCGCAAGCTGGTAATGCGTTGACTTTGACCGACCCGCTCTTCCCGTAAGTTCGCCCCCCGCAGACAGGCTCCCCGCAAAATACTGCGGTCTAAAACGGCACCTCTGAGATCAACGTTCAGTAAATTGGTATCGCTTAAATTGGCCAGGCTTAGGTTTGCCCCGGTAAAATTTGCCCCCATCAGGATGGCACCCTGGAGATCGCTGCGCTGAAGATTGGCCCCGGCTAAGTTGGCTTGGGAAAGGTTTGCTCCCTGTAGAAACGCTTTGGATAAGTCTGCGCCCCGGAAATCAGCTCGGTTGAGGAAGGCAAGCAAAAAGTCAGCCCCTGAGAGTTTCGCCTGTTTGAAATGGATGCCAATCAGGTCTTGGTAGCGTAGATTAATCTGATTGAGGCAAGCTTGGTTAAAGTCTACTTGACCTGCACGGTAACGCCGAATCAGAGTTTGAGTATCCATAGGGGGACTAAAAAATAGCGGCAAAAAAGTCTACTGCTTCTTGAAGTGCCTCAATAAACCGATCAATTTCCGGTTTTGTATTGTAGAAGTACAAGCTGGCACGGGCGGTGGATTGGACTTTTAATTGACGATGTAAGGGTTGGGTGCAATGGTGACCGGCGCGAATGGCAATCCCGGCTTGATCGAGAATGGTGGAAAGATCGTGGGGATGGACTTCCCCTGCGGTAAAGGCGGCGAGGGCAGCTCGATTTGAACCATCTCCCTGGGGCAGAGGGCCATAGGTTTGCACCTGGGGAATGGTGGCAAGGCGCTGAAATAGGTATTGAGTTAGCTCCGCTTCGTAGGCGTGAATTTTGTCCATACCCACTTGCTGCAGATAATCGACTGCCGCTCCTAGGGCGATCGCTTCAGCGATCGCGGGGGTTCCGGCTTCAAATTTATGGGGGACATCGGCATAGGTGGAATGATCGAGATAGACATCGGCAATCATTTCACCACCGCCCAGGAAGGGGGGCATCGATCGCAACAGGTCGAGTTTGCCGTAGAGAAACCCCACCCCGGTAGGCCCACACATTTTATGGCCGGAGGCCACTAACCAATCACAATCTAGAGACTGGACATCGATCGCTAAATGGGGCACACTTTGGCAGGCATCTACCAATACCTTAGCGCCCCGATCGTGGGCAAGGGGAATGATCTGCTCTAAGGGGTTAATACACCCCAGGGTATTGGAAACATGAACACAGGAGACTAACCGCGTGCGATCGGACAGGAGACTTTGGAAATGGTCGAGATCAAATTCTTGGGATGGGGTCAAATTAACAAAGCGCAGCACTGCCCCGGTTTTTGCAGCCATCATCTGCCAGGGAATCAAGTTACTGTGATGTTCCATTACAGTGAGGATAATTTCATCCCCGGCTTGTAACTGGCTGAGTCCCCAACTGTAGGCTACGAGGTTAATGGCTTCACTGGCATTGCGAGTATAGATAATTTCTTGGGACGATCGTGCTCCGACAAAGCCAGCAATTTTTTCCCGGGCATGTTCGTAGGCATCTGTGGCAAGGGCACTGAGGGTATGTACGCCCCGATGCACGTTGGAGTTATAGGTCTGATAATAATCTTGAAGGGTTTCCAGGACTAACTTGGGTTTCTGAGAGGTGGCCGCATTATCTAGGTAGACTAAAGGGCGATCGTGAACAGTTTGCTTCAGTAAAGGAAAATCTGCTCGGACTTGATCGGCTAAGGAGGAAGGACTGAGGATCGCGGTCATAGGTAAAATTTGAGGGGAATTTCCTGAGTTTGCGGTTGCTCCAGGCCACTTCATTATGATCCTTTAATGTTTTATTTTCAAGGTGACGGAGTCTTGAGCCCCTCGGCACAGGGGAATCGGCTTTTCGCTTCAAGCGGAAAAAATTAGCGAAAGAGTGCGGTGCAGATCGTCGCACTCTCTTTTACCTTCATTCGTCATTCAGTAAATAAGTGCTTGCGCAGGGCATTCTGACGGTCAGTATCCAGAGGATCGGTTCCGTAGGAACGTCTTTTCTTTACTTTTTATGAAGCTAAACGGAATCTCAAGCGATCGTCCTTACAATGGATCACTATTAAGTTGGATAGTCAATATTAGCCAAACGTCCGGGCGAAGCAATGTACTTGATGCATTGGTTCGTCTGGTTTTTTATGAAAATCGTTGGTTTTCCGCTTCAAGCGGAAAAATTAGCGAGAGGTGTGGCGCACTCTCTTGCCTGAAGTTTGTACCCGTATCCAACATTCTCCTCAATAAATCTTATGTTGACCGCCTCTGATGGCATTGAACAGACCCTCGCCCTCGATCGAGATTGCACCACTCTGTCCCGCCACGTTTTGCAACAATTGCAGAGCTTTTCTCCCGATGCCCAGGACTTAAGTGCCTTGATGAACCGCATTGCCCTCGCGGGCAAGCTCGTTGCCCGGAACTTAAGCCGAGCCGGGTTAATGGAAAATGTCTTGGGGTTCACCGGGCAAACGAATGTGCAGGGGGAATCCGTGAAAAAGATGGATCTCTATGCTAACCAGGTCTTTATTTCCGTCTTTAAGCAAAGTGGGTTAGTGTGCCGTTTGGCTTCCGAGGAAATGGAAAAGCCCTACTACATTCCAGAAAATTGTCCCATCGGTCGCTATACCCTACTCTACGATCCCATTGACGGTTCTTCTAATGTAGACATTAACCTCAATGTGGGCTCAATCTTTGCGATTCGTCAGCAGGAAGGAAATGATGAAAGCGGTGAAGCATTAGACCTCTTACAGCCCGGGCATAAACAGCTTGCAGCGGGCTACATTCTTTACGGCCCCAGTACCATGCTGGTCTATTCGTTGGGGCAGGGTACCCATGCCTTTGTCCTCGATCCCAATCTGGGGGAATTTATTCTCGCCCATGAAAATATTCGGATCCCTGAGCATGGCCCGGTTTACAGCGTCAATGAAGGAAATTTCTGGCAATGGGATGAACCGATGCGAGATTATATTCGCTATGTTCATCGTCATGAGGGGTATACCGGACGCTACAGTGGTGCCTTAGTGGGAGATATTCATCGTATTTTGTTCCAGGGAGGTGTATTTCTCTATCCTGGTACGCGCAAAAAACCGGATGGAAAACTGCGGTTGCTTTATGAGTCTGCGCCCTTAGCGTTTTTGATTGAACAGGCTGGAGGGCTTGCCAGCACGGGTGTTGAAGATATTTTAGCGATCGTTCCCCAGCAACTGCACGATCGGACTCCTTTGATTATTGGTAGTGCGGAAGATGTCAATCTGGTGAAGTCTTTCATTCAAGATCACGAAAAACGCTAGGGGCTGTAATCCTTTACCCGTAAGGGTTCTGGACTGATGATGTGCCTAGAAATAAAGATCGCTAAAACCTGTGTTTCTCACAGAATGGATACATCAGATTTGTGTCGATCGGCGAAGCTGATCGCCACAATCCATCGCCTTTATCTCAGAATAAAGACTTTCGCTTCCTCCGGCTCTAATTTAATGGGCAATAAGCCATCGATCGCGGCAATGGTTTGCCCTTGATCCACACTGGTGTAGTTGTTCAGTTGAAATCGATCGTCATTAAAGTTGAGGAGAAACTCGCCGCCGTGGGTGGAATAGGCATACAAGACCCGAGGGCAATCCCCAGGCTGATCCTCTAGAGACTGACGCAGCATAAAAATATCATCTTCCCAACTGCCTTTGTCTGGGTTGATAAATTCAGTGTCGCCATAGCGCAACACAGGACAAGCTTGGCGCAGGTGGGCCATGTTGCGAGTGGCATCGTAGATTTCGGATTTCCAGCCCGCCGCATCAGACCAAATCATCATGGGGCGATTAAAGGGATCACCACCAATACCAAACAAGCCTTCATGATCGGGATGATAGGGAACCGCAAGCCCCGTTTCTGTACCGTACATTAATAACGGCACGCCTTTGACCACAAATTGAAATTTAATTAAGCTGGCATAGGCCCGATCGCTCATTTTGGGATAGTAACTCTTCAGGCGCGGCTGATCGTGGTTTTCAATAAAGGTGACCCATCCTTTTGCTTCTTGATCGGGAATTAAGGCTAAGGCAGAAGAGGGGACATCTAAAGTCTCCGCTGGATTTAAAAAGTGATGCCATAGTTGCGCTAGGGGAGAATCCTGGTGACGTTGTCCTTGGTGTCCTAAGGTAATTTCTCTCAGCACATAGGTTCGACCATCCCAACTGCGATCGTGGGCAAAAAATCGGCGTGCGGCTTCACTGAAATTAAAATCAAAGAAGCTAATATGTTTAGTTTTGTCGAGGAATTGCAAACTCGCGGGATTGCGATATCCCCCGCTAAAATATTCGCCAATTAAAATGGCATTGGGATTTAAATCTAAAACTAAGTCTTCAAACTTGCGCCAAAAGCTGACATTAACGTGCTTCACGGCATCGAGGCGAAATCCAGCAATGGGATATTGCTCCTGATTAAAGGTTAACCAAAACCGGGTTGCGTCTAAGAAATATTGTTCAACAGCGGGGATAGATTGGTCTAAATCGGGCATTCCACCGCTAATTTGTCCCTCTTCAATCAATTTTTGGGGGGCAGTGTCAAAGTCCCAAATAATATCCGGTGGATGAAACCAGCCCTGGGGATCCCGTTCTCCCGTCTCTGGATTCCAATGCACCGCTACTTTTTGACCGTGACGATAAACATCGCCATTATCGGCAAACCACGATTCCCCAAATAAACTTCCCCCCGTACCGATCGCAGGTGGTTCGGTAGAAATATGACCGGGAGAGGTTTGGTTCATGGTCAGGTCTAAAATAATGCCAATGCCCCGCTCTCCTGCGGCATTGAGCAAACGACGAAAACTTCCGTAGCGATCGGTTTCGCCATCCGCTTCACTTCTCAGGTGTTCCTCTAGCTCAAACCAGTCCTTTGTCCAATAGCCATGGTAGGCGGTGGAGATATGACGGTAGAAATCATCAATGCCCGGATCGGTTTTATGGGCATGTAAATAGCTTTCAATATTCGGGTGATAGAAAAAGCCGTTGGCATTATCCTGAATCGGGGACAAAATGAGTTTTGTCACCCCTAAGTCCTTGAGATAATCTAACTTCTGCCGAACGCCTTCTAAGTCTCCCCCCCAATACATTCCCATGTAATGATGGGACGGATCGTAGGTATGCTCAATTAAGACCCGATTCATTTGATTGTAGAGATTAGTATCCGGATCGGGACTGTCGGGAAAGGCAAATTCTGGGATGTCGTTCTGGGTATCGCCATCCAGAAAGCGATCGACCACTATATAATATAGAACCTCATTTCCTAAATTCCCTGCGGTGGGTAATACCTCTGCTGTTGCAGTGGCTATACCTGGAGGATTAAAAATAAGCAGCAGTGAGATAATCAGGCTCAAGAGCAGCGATCGAAGGAAGCCAAACAGAGATCTAAGGTGCATAAAAAAAGTTATTTATAGGTTGATAAATGGTTTTAAAAGTCAAAGTGTTCACATCCTGCTTGGGGGCTGCCTTAAGTGGGGTCGCTGGAGGACGGCGAGAGATATAAATCGGCCCAAAGCGTAGGAAATTGATCAATCATGAACTGAGCATCGGGCAACGTCTGATCGTCCCGGAAGGATTCTTCAATTTGCAACCTGTGACCTTCTACCATGGTGCCTTGAGATTGAAACCAGAGATCCTGGGCATTCGATTCAAAACTAAACATCCACCCCGCAAAGGTGGGGGCTAAAATCATGATACAAAATACGCCAGCAGAAGCGGATACTAACCAACGTCCCGTTAAGCCATAGCGATCGATTAAAGACTGAATGGGATCAAAGAATGGATACTTGGCTAAGGCCACTGG
>JBEAPM010000138.1:0-2645 GCA_041164445.1 Cyanobacteriota bacterium | reverse complement strand
GGGGACAAGTTTTAGATCTCTTACTCGTCCCAAGGTGGGGTGGGGTCGGTGGGTTCTCCTTGAGTTCCTGTAAATTCTCCAGATCCTCCCAAAGCATCGGAGAGGATCTGAAGCTGTAGGGTTCGGCTGGTGCTGGCTTCGCCAATTTGTAGGGTAATCTGCTCTCCCGCCAGGGCTTCGATCGCGGTGAGGAGCGATCGAAGATGGGGGGTACTGCTGCCACTTTCCACGTAGAGACGCTCACTGAGGCTTCCTAGTCGTTTCCAACTGCTGTGAAATTTGGCTAAGGCTTGCTCCACCTGAGCTGCTTGGCTCAGGAGATCCGCTGCAATATTTAAACAATTGAGTCGCAGGGCTTCCTCCAAAGCTTGTTCTACATCCAGATTGTTGACATTGACGAGGGTTTGTAACTGGGCTGCCGATTCTAAATAGCGGGCTAGGTAGCGGGCGGTGGCAGTGGTTTGCTTGACGGTATCCACATCCGGGGTTTCTGCCACATCCGCTTGGAGGGGGGCACGATGCAGATCCGGCAACTTGGCCATTTCTTTGACTAAGGGGGCCACATAACGTACCGGCAAGCTATGATCCATCGCCTTTTCCCGCACGGGCTCGGGCAGGAGATCGGAGGTAACCGCTGTCCATTCATCCGCCACTTGTTTGACTTGATGCCGGGTAATGCGCTGTCCATCCCGTGCGGCATCTCCAATCATTTGCTGTACTTCGGGGCTAGCCTGGGCCGTTTCCAGAAACGCCCGTTTGCTAAATTGATTCACGGTGCCAGGATCAAGATGGCCACTCTCAAGGAGTTGATCCGCTTGGTTGGCGAGGTCAATGAGGGCGTAGGCGCGACTTTTGCTAATTTCCCGATCCTTTAGCCAATTGAGAAACGTTGTGCCCCGATGATCGCCGCCGCGCTTTTCCCGATCGCGCACGGTTCGCAAAATCCGGCCCCGCCAAATTTCTGTTTGTAGATCAAAACGATCGCAAACCTGCCAGGCCTGGTCTAATTGTTGATGGAATTCTGAATCCCCCAAGCCTTCATCGTCGGGATCCGGTAAGGCAAAGCTGAGATCTTCTGCGGTTAAGTCGTGAACGAGTGATGTTTCCATTCAGGATAAGTCTAATCTGGTGATGCGGCATGGGGTTCAGCCTGTGATGGGGCACAAACTGGACAACCGCGATGTGGGGTGTCTATCCACTGAAGGCGGTAGAGTGCGGCAGGAAGCAGCACACACTATCCTGAAAATTTTTCACTTTCAGGGAACGCCCAAGTGGTTACATTATAGTTATGCCTGGGGTGATCCCATCTGCGGCTTGCTAATGGTATGCGGCTACCGTTGATGGGCAGACCCTGGCAGGGGTTTTCAAGGAAGAGGCTCAAACATAATGGCTCAAAAGCCACTGAAACTGATTTACATTGCGGGCTGGGGCCGAAGTGGCAGCACCTTACTGGCGAGAATACTAGCCCAAAGCCCCACGATTTTACACTTAGGAGAACTGCGAACCATTTGGGTTGATGGCTTCAAACCCCATAGTCGTTGCGGTTGTGGGCAACTGGTTTCGGATTGTCAGGTTTGGCAATCTATTTTCCAAACGGGTTTTACCAGCTTAAAAACAGAGGATGTTAAAACCTGGAACGCCTTGAGATTAAGAATAGAACCCCGTAGTCAAGAGCTTTTACGGCTATTCCTACCAGGACAATCTCTTCCCTTGACCGATCCAGATTCCATTGAATATTTACAACTGTTACATCGCCTATATCACTCCATTCAAACCGTTTTAGGGACAGATGTAATTGTGGATGATTCCTTACATCCGGGCTATGCTTATCTCCTCAAGCAAGTTGCCGGTGTTGAGTTATATATTATTCATTTAATCCGTGATGCCCGTGGTTGTGGATATTCTTGGTCTAAGCGGCGTAAAAAGGGTTTGGGATATTATACGACTCGTCAAAGTGCAGTAGGATGGATGCTCCGGAATTTATCAATTGAGTCACTACAGCATGAGCCAAAGAGCAAATTTATGGGCATCCGTTATGAGGACTTTGTGACCCAACCGCAGGAGACTATGGTGAAGATCTTGAAGTTTATTGACCTGCCCCAGTTACAACTTCCATTTACCTCAACCGACTCCCTCAATTTAGAGATTAGTCATAGTATTTTTGGCAATGACAATCGTCTCCAAACGGGAAATACTCGGTTAAAGTTAGATGAAGTCTGGCGTGAAAAAATGCCCTGGTCAGATCAACTTTTAACCACCATGATCACGGCACCGCTCCTCCTGAAATATCGTTATCAACTCTAGATGGTGAGTTTTTTAGCACTCTCCCCTTAAATTTTTTCGCTTTCTGGCAACGCTTATGCTACTGTTCGTTATTCCCTTAAAAAGTGCCCAGATTTCTAAAAACTGGCTGCAAACGTCCCGCATTTTTGAGCGATGTTTAAAGGCCGCTTGCCATCAAACCTCTGATCAGTTTCGGGTCATTGTGGTTTGTAATGAAAAACCAGAGATTCAATTTTCTCATCCGTCTGTTGAATTTCTGCAAGTTGATTTTTTACCGCCCGAAAAGGAAAAACACCCCATTGCGAAGGGCTTAACGGACAAGGGGCGACGGGTTCTCAGGGGATTAATTCATGGACGGGACT
>JBEAPM010000137.1:0-4510 GCA_041164445.1 Cyanobacteriota bacterium | reverse complement strand
TGACGACGCAGATCGTAGAAAATTCGTGCTGCTGCTTGCCAGCAAACTGAAGCGCCCCCACTGCTTCCCAATTGTGATCCTTTCAGGGAACGTCTACCATAGAATCCGATCGTTATTGCTAAAGTCCCCTGTCCTTTGCCCATGAACCCCTCTCCCGATCCCGATCTCAATCCTCTGTCCCAACTCCCCGATCGCTTAGCGAAACACGCGGTACGCTATGCCCACCACCAGGAGGTGAACTGGGACGATTTACCCCCCATGATGCGGCATTATGTGGAGACGAAGGCTCAGAACCCGAATGCGTTGCTGCTCTACCGCATGGGGGATTTTTTTGAGTGTTTTTTTGAAGATGCCATTACCGTTGCCCGAGAACTGGAGTTGATGCTGACCAGTAAGGAATCCGGTAAAAATGTGGGACGGGTGCCCATGGCGGGGGTGCCCCAGAAGGCGTTGGATAACTATGCGGCGCGGTTGGTGGAAAAGGGCTTTGCCATTGCAATTTGTGATCAGGTGGAGGATCCGGCCCAGGCTCAGGGGTTAGTGCGCCGGGAAATTACCCGCATTATCACCCCCGGAACGATCGTGGAAGAGGGGATGCTCCAGGCTCGTCAGAATAACTTTCTGGCGGCGGTGGTGATGGTACAAAAGAATTGGGGATTGGCCTATGCGGATATTTCTACGGGGGAGTTTTTAACCACTCAGGGGCAAGGTCTGGATGAGTTACATCAGGAATTATTGCGCCTCCATCCAGCAGAAGTGTTACTGCCCACCGATGCGCCGGATTTAGTGGGTTTACTGCGACCGGATCAGAAACAGGAGTACTTACCCAATGGACTCCCCCCACAACTTTGCTACACCTTACGATCGCAGGTGGCCTTTAGTAGTGTGGAAGCCCGGCAGCGCCTATTGCGGAAGTTCAAAGTACGATCGCTGGAGGGAATGGGCTGTGAGCGTTTACCCCTCGCCGTCAGGGCCGCAGGGGGCTTACTGGAGTATTTGGAAGATACCTCGGAAGGGCGAATGCAGCAGTTGCAAGCGGAGGGCACAGCGGACAGTAGCGCCATTCACTCCGCCTCGCTTCAGCAAATTCCGTTGCAGCCCCTCAGTACCTACACCCTCACGGATTTTTTAATTCTGGACTATCAAACCCGGCGCAACTTGGAAATTACTCAAACCGTGCGGGACGGGTCGTTTCATGGCTCTCTACTCTGGGCACTGGATGAAACCATTACGCCTATGGGCAGTCGGATGTTGCGGCGTTGGTTACTGCAACCCCTGCTCGATCGCTTTGGCATTGAAGCCCGACAGGAGACGATCGCGGAACTGCTGAAGGATGGCTATCTGCGCCAGGACTTACAAAAGTTGCTACGGGACATCTATGACCTGGAACGCCTAGCGGGCCGGGCCGGGGCGGGTACCGCTAATGCACGGGACTTGTCGGCCCTGGCGGACTCCCTCGCTAAGCTGCCCCTACTGGCCAGTCGGTTAGCCACTGCCCGATCGCCCTACCTACGGGTGTTACAGACCGTTCCCGTGGTCTTAGAGCATTTGGCGGATCACCTCCATGCCCACTTAGTAGACAGTCCTCCCATCAGTATTACGGAGGGAAACTTAATTAAAGCGGGGGTGAATGGGGATTTAGACTTACTCCGCTCCCAGGCTCAGGAAGATCAGCACTGGATTGCCAACCTGGAAGGGATCGAGCGGGAGCGCACGGGAATTCCCCAGTTAAAAGTGGGCTACAACAAGACCTTTGGCTACTACATCAGCCTCTCCCGCAATAAAGCAGATCAGGTGCCGGAGGACTATATGCGCAAGCAAACCCTCACCAACGAGGAGCGTTACATTACTCCGGAACTGAAGGAACGGGAAAGCCGTGTCCTCAATGCCCAAGCCAACCTCAACCAACTGGAATACGAAATTTTTGTAGGACTCCGATCGGAAGTGGGGGAGCAGGCGGAGTTAATTCGTCAGGTGGCCCAGTCCATTGCGGCGGTGGATGTGTTGGCCTGTTTAGGGGAAATTGCCCAGTTCCGCAACTACTGCCGTCCGGTGATCAAAGACGATCGGGGCTTGCTGATTGACGGTGGCCGCCATCCCGTTGTGGAAAATACCATTCCTTCCGGGTTCTTTGTGCCCAACTCCGTGACCTTGGGGGCATCGAGTGAGGTGGCTGCGGTTCAACATCCCGATTTGATTATTCTCACCGGGCCCAATGCCAGTGGCAAAAGCTGTTATTTGCGTCAAGTGGGACTAATTCAACTCATGGCCCAAGTGGGTAGTTTCATTCCTGCGAAATCTGCCCATCTGGGCATTTGCGATCGTATTTTCACGCGGGTCGGGGCAGTGGATGACATTGCCACCGGACAGTCTACCTTTATGGTGGAAATGAACGAAACCGCCAATATTTTGAATCACGCCAGCGATCGTTCTCTGGTCTTACTGGATGAAATTGGGAGAGGGACAGCAACCTTTGACGGGCTTTCTATCGCCTGGTCTGTGGCGGAATATCTAGCCTCAGAAATTCGTTCCTGTACTATTTTTGCCACCCATTACCATGAAATGAACGAGTTGGAATCCCTGCTCAATAATGTGGCTAACTTTCAAGTTACCGTTAAAGAACTCCCGGATCAAATCATCTTTTTACATCAAGTTCAACCCGGTGGAGCCGATCGTTCCTACGGCATTGAAGCAGCTCGCCTAGCGGGCTTGCCCCCCAGCGTCATTCAGCGGGCGCGGGCTGTGATGACCCAGATTGAAAAACATAGTAAGATTGCGGTTGGTTTACGGGGGAGTAACAGCAAGAATAATAGTAAAGCCAAAGCCAAATCTAGTGTGAAGGCCAGTGAAAAACAGACTCGATTCCCGGACGATCAAGCTGAACAGTTAACGATCGCTTTGTCTACTCCAGAGAATAACTAAAGCTGATTCATCTTTAATGGTAATAATCCGTAAGTCCTATGTCCTTTAGTCAATTCAAAACGATCGCTGATGTCCAAAAAATCTATAATATCAAGTACCAGGAAGCCTCCTTTATCAAAGCGATCGATATTGAGGTTCCCCCAGGCCTCATTGAAGATCTTCAATTTAACCAAGAGTATATTGATGTTTTTTCGTCCGAAGCCGCCCGTAGCGAATTAATTATCTCCCCTCTGCTCAGATCCGTTTATAAAAATCATCGACAAAATTATTCATTTTGGATCCAAAAGTCTATTGAATTTGATCAAGATTTATGCGGTACTCCCGACTATATGTTTTCCAAGCGATCGGCTTTGGGCAAAACAGTTTTAGAAACCCCGATCGTGATTATTGTGGAAGCGAAGAAGAATGATTTTGAGCACGGTTGGGGGCAATGTTTAGCGGAACTTGTGGCTTCACAAAAGCTGAATGACGATCCTGATAAATCCATCTATGGAGTTGTAACTGATGGCAATCTATGGCAATTTGGCTACCTCTGTACTACGGTATTTACCAAGGATGACCACAACTATACGATCGATAACCTCAAAACATTGTATGGCGCACTGGACTATCTGGTAACGTTAGGACTTTCTGATTAATTGTCGCGGTGCAGCCGCCCACCAAAAAAGTGCGCCGCACTTCTGCCTTAAGTTGGTCGTCCAAAATTCATAACTCATAACTCATACTTCATAACTCATTAACAATGCCTACCCCTCGCCTCTTAATTTTGGGCTTAGACTGCATGGAGCCCTCCCTCGTATTCGATCGCTGGCGATCGGATTTACCGACCCTATCCCGCCTGATGGCCCAGGGCTGTTATGGGCGGTTAGAAAGTAGTATTCCCGCCATTACCGTTCCCGCGTGGAGTTGCATGATGAGTGGTCGGGATCCGGGAGAACTAGGAATTTATGGCTTTCGGAATCGTCTCGATCGCTCTTACAACCGTATGGGAATTGCCGATGGACGAGCGGTGAAAGTGCCTCGCCTGTGGGACTTTTTGGGGGAAGCTGGATGGACTGTTTCGGTGATTAGTGTACCGGGAACATCCCCTCCGCCACCGGTCAAGGGATCTTTAATTTCCTGTTTTTTAACCCCCAATACCGATAGCCCCTTTACCTATCCCGAAACCTTAGGGGCAGAAATTCTTGCGGAAATGCCGGACTTTATGCTGGATGTGCCAGAGTTTCGTTCGGAGGATAAGGCGCAAATTTTGGCCAATATTTATCGACTCTGTGATCAACGCTTTACCTTAGCGGAGCGATCGGTGCAGCGAGATCAACCAGACTTTTTGATGTTAGTGGATATGGGAGTCGATCGGATTCACCATTCCTTCTGGAAGGCGATGGATGAAACCCATCCCGATCACCAGCCCAATTCTCCCTATGCAACGGCAATTCACGATTATTATTGCCACCTCGATCAACGGATTGCCACCCTCTTAGACCAGTGCAGCCCAGACACCGCTGTTCTCGTGGTTTCCGATCATGGGGCGCGGGCTTTGCTGGGGGGCTTTTGTCTCAACGAATGGTTGATTCAGGAGGGCTATCTG
>JBEAPM010000136.1:0-2767 GCA_041164445.1 Cyanobacteriota bacterium | reverse complement strand
TCAGATAATTATAAATCTCATCCATTTCAGTTTTATTGAGTGAAACTACTTTGTCCTCAGCTTCTCCTGGAAAGTTTTCATGATTATTAACTATCCATTCATAAGTACTATCACTTCTAGGGAAAACTTGTAAAAATATAATGAGTCTATCTTCTCCATAGCGTTGATCAAATGTTAACAATCTAAAGCCTCTACCTATATGTCTTTTCATTAAATGAGTTGGTCTAAATTTTGTAAAACCAACTAACTTTTGACTACTCTCAATCTGATTTTTTAGATCCTCTATTTTAGATTCTAATCCGTGATCATAGGCACTACCTTGGCAAGAATCTGCAATGTGAATGTAAAGAGTCATAGAGTAATCTTCCTTGAGAAATATAAGTGTAAAAACTAATTAGACAATGGACAGAGATAAACCAACCCCACCGGCTCTATCCGATCGGCTCTAACCTCATAAGCGTCACGAATCCGTTGAGGTTCGGTATCGATTTCCCGATCGATTTTGTTGAGACGGTCTTCCATAAACTGCACATCCAGCTTTAACTGCCGCCGTTCAGAGTCGGAAAATTCTAGGGTTAACTGTTTTACCGCCTGTTGTTTATCGGGCAGTTCCTTCTCAATGCGCTGCTTTTGGGATTGCAATAGCTCTACCATCGCCTTTGCTTCCTGTGTTCCTCTCTGGGTCAACTTACGAATGGCCCGTTCCTTCAAAGTGAGCGATCGTTTTTCCAGATGAGAACGTAACTCTTCCACATCCTGAGCCGCAGATCCTTGTAACTGGGTTAATAGCTGCGGGGAAATTTCCCTCAGACTGGGATCCCCCAGACAGTGTTCTAATTCAGCCAAAACTTTATCTTGCTCACCGATGGCTAAGGGGCGCAGTTTGCCCCTCCCCCGCTGGTCTGGCTGAATCCATTCGGCGGCTACGGCTAGAATTTCATCATGGAGCCGGGTGGCCCGATCGCCATAGAGAGATAAACGCCCCAATACAATTACCTTCGGTACGGCCGATCGGGTTCGACACACACAAGCCCGACTCAACTCATGGTGAACAAAGCCCTGAGCGAGAAAACGCCCTAGAAGCCGCTGCACAAAGCGGTGTTCTAAGTGAAGGTGAACCACCTGCCCATCCAAACTATTGGGGTCTTCAAACACCACAGGACGCACCGGGGATTCCCGTCGCCATTCTCGAATACTTTGTCCTTTCTGCCGAGGTGCCCGCAGGCTATCTAAGGTAGCAGCCCAAGATGGATCTCCACCCAATCTTTCCTCTAAGCTAGGAATGATCCAATTAGAACGATCGCTACTGGGCTGGAGTGACTTCGCCCCCATCAACCCTAAAGACAGGTCGAGGGCATCCTGAAAATGATTCTCCTTAAACCCCAGCCACTGCCGGGAAATTTCTAACAAGTTTTCTAATTCTAGTTTTTGGGCAACCAGCTTCGATTCCACTTCCCTAACCGCTTCCAATTCCTCCTTAATAACCCGACCTTTGCCAGTGGTGGTGTCCGTCTCTTCATCTGCCTGTTCGATGAGTAACGTCATTTGATCTGTCTGCTCTCGTTGAATACCCTGCTTAAAGATGCGATCAACATTTTTTTCCAGTACCGGAGAAAGACTGCCTAACTCCTGAGCGATCGTTTCTGTTTTCTCCACCAGGGTTTGTAACACTCTGTCTTCAGTACGTTGGGCATAGACAAAATAATGGCAACGCACCACCAATTCCCGCTGAAGTTTGCGGTCAATTCGACCATTGCGCTGCTCCATCCGGCTTGGGTTCCAGGGCACATCAAAATGGAAGAGATCTGCACAATAGTTTTGCAAGTTTACCCCCTCCCGTGCGGCATCAGTAGCAATCAAAATCCTGAGAGGATGCTTTTGAGGGTCGGCATTAAAAGCTGCTTTGATGAGTTCCCGTGCTTCATCCCCCATCCCACCATGAAAAGTGCCAATACGATCCTCTGCTTGATCAGTTTTGGCGATTGCTTGCTTGAGTTGGATTTCCAGGTAGCGCTTGGTATCCGTGTACTCTGTGAAAATCAGAACCCGGCGATCGTTCCAGACGGCTCCCGGTTTCCCCAATTCAGGACAGAGATTTTCCTTGAGCCAATCCAATAACTTGAGCAGACGGCCATCGGCTTGATGACGGGCCTTCTCAGCGATCGTCGTCATCTGGTCTAGCAGTTCCAATTCCCGTTGAGTAATTTCTGTTCCCTCAGTGGCTTGGGTAGCCACCGCCATCTGAGCATCTTCTTCCTGCTCTAACTCATGCTCATCCACTTCAGAGCGATCGTCATCAGAACCTACACTGTTTTCCAACAAATCATATTGAGTCGAAGTTTTGGTTCCAGTGGCTTGGGACGCTACCTGCCGTTCAATGCTGGCCCGATGCACTTTGAGGGTACGGGCAAAGGCTTCGATAGAGGAGAGCAAACGCTTTTGCAAGGAGATTATGACCAGCATTGCTGCCCGCTGGGTTGATTGGGAAGTTTTCTGGAGGCGTTTCTGACGGCAATTACGATACTCCTGCAATAATTCCGCTAACACCAACTCAGGAGCATCTTGGGGAGACTGAAATAGATTTGGTTTGGTAGACGTTACACAATTCCAGCGCAAGGTATGGAGGTAAGCAGAGAAAAGGTCGGGTTGGTCAAAACCGCGCTGCCCCACCACATCCCAGGATGATTCCCCTAGAACTTGAGCACCCAATTCCTGCTCCCAGAACACGGATAAAGGTTGTCCCTGAGCGTCATCATCAAGGCAGTCC
>JBEAPM010000135.1:0-8284 GCA_041164445.1 Cyanobacteriota bacterium | reverse complement strand
GACAGGAGAAGATGGCACAGCGGGAGTTAAAGCCATCAGTCGAGCCGGGGGCATTGTCCTAGTGCAATCCAGCGAAACGGCTCAGTTTGGGACCATGCCGGGTAATCCGGTTAGTTTGGGGTTGGTGGATGAAATTCTTTCTCCGGAAGAATTAGCGAGAGTGGTTTATGACATCCTTCAGTACACAACCCAAACCCAAACCATCTTTCAGCCCAATGAGGATCTGCTTTCCCCTGCCGAACGGATCTGTATTTTAGATTTATTGCAAAAACAGGAAAATATTAACTTTTCGCAGTATAAAATTGGCACTCTGAAACGTCGTATTTTGCATCGACAACTCCTCTCATCAGCCAATACCATCTCAGACTATATAATCTACTTGTCTGAACGACCAGAAGAAGTCAAGCAACTTTGTCAAGACTTACTGATTGGTGCAACCCGATTTTTCCGCGATTCCGAATTCTGGAGCGTGCTGCAGCAAGATGTGTTACCAGCTCTACTCGAACGTTTGCAGCCCGAACAACCGCTAAGGTTCTGGGTTGCGGCTTGCTCAACCGGTGAAGAAGCCTATTCTCTAGCGATCGCTATTCATGAGGTGATGCAAGCCCTAGGGAGATCCCATCCCGTCAAACTGTTTGCCACCGATGTCGATCAAGAAGCACTGGGGATTGCCTCCCATGGACTTTACTTTGAAACTATTGCCCATGATCTGAGCCCTGAACGGTTAGAACGCTACTTTACCTTAGAGGGCAAAGACTACCGGATCAAAAAGTTCATCCGAACGCAGATTATCTTCGCATCCCAAGATCTCACCACAAATCCTGGCTTTTCCCATATGCATTTGGTGACCTGCCGGAATGTGTTGATTTATATGCAACCCCCGTTACAGGAACAAGTGCTCCGCTTGCTCCATTTTTCCCTGATCCCGGAAGGAATATTAGTTTTAGGATCATCAGAACATTTAGGGTCACTCTCTGATGCCTTCACAACCCTGAACCCACCCTGGAAAATTTTTCAGAAACGTAAGGATATTCAGGTGCCATTCGGGCGAACAATCTACTCACCGACGGTAAATCCCATTGCCAAAGGACGCTCCGACAGGTTCAACCCATTACCCTATGAGCATCTTCTGTCTGCTGCCCTCAAATTGCGATTTGGCGACTGTCCAACAACTTGCCTCTTGATTAATCAAAATCACCGCGTCATTCATATTTTGATTAATACTGCACGGTTGTTGGACTTTCCTTTGGGAGAGATTAATACTGATATTTTAGATCTCGTGTTACCGTCCCTTAAAATTCCGTTGAGTACAGCGCTACATCGGGCCAAACGATCGCAAGAAACCGTACTCTACAGCAACATCCGTTTAACGGAGTTGCCCCTTAACCGCCGCCTTAACCTCTGGGTGAGCAAAGTTGACATTCCCATCGGGAAAACAGGGGTACAGTTGATGGTGTTATTAGAGGTGATCACCATTGCTGAGTCGATAGAAGGTCAAGTTTTTCAATATGACCCCAATAGTGATCTTTCACAACATGTCCAGGAACTCGAATTTGACCTTCAGCAAACCCGAGAAAATTTACAGGCCAGCATCGAAGAATTAGAAACGGCAAACGAAGAACAACAAGCCTCTAACGAAGAATTGCTCGCCTCTAATGAAGAATTGCAAAGCACCAATGAAGAATTGCAGTCCGTCAATGAAGAGTTGTCTACCCTCAATGCCGAAAATCAAAAACGGATCCAGGAACTCACGGAACTAAGTGCAGATATTGATAACCTGCTCCAGAGCACGGATTTGGGCGTAGTCTTTTTAGATCAATCCCTAAATATTCGCAAGGTGACCCCGGCCGCCTCTGAGGTCTTTCACTTCCGCTCAGCGGACATCGGCAGACCCCTAGAGGAGTTGATGAATGATTTAGACCTGGACAACTTAATGGACTTCATTCGACGAGTGGCTACACACCACACCTTGGAAGAAGTAGAAGCCACTAATTTAAAAAACGGCGATCGTTTGCTGCTGCGCATTCTACCCTACAAGGGAGCAGAGGGCATTGCGGATGGGATTGTGATCACTCTCATTACCATTAATGATCTGAAACAAATCCAAGATGTTCTGGAACAGACGAATACCTTACTCGAAGAAATTTATCGTAATAGTCCCCTAGGGCTTGCCCTGATTGACCAAGATTTGCGGTTTTTACGACTCAACCAGCCCTTGGCCAACATTCATGGCTTAAGCATTGAAGACCATCTAGGGAAATCCTTGCCGGATCTCTTGCCCGATCTTTACTTCTTGATCCAGTCGCATCTATCTCAGGTCTTCAGTCAGGGGGATCCCGTGACGTTTGAACTGACTAGCCCATACCTCCAGTCGAGTCTGGAACAAACCTGGCTCTTCTCCTTGTATCCAGTGCCCTTAGAGACTAACCATGTGGGAATCGGGGTAATCGTTACGGACATCACCCGTATCAAAGAGAATGAAGCTGAACTCCAGAGACTGACTCAACGCCTGACCCAAGCCCAAAAAATTGCCCATATTGGAGATTGGGAGTACGACGCGGCTCAAGGCGCTTTTACGTGGTCTGATGAAATGTTTCGGATTATGGGCTGCGATCCCAACGAAGGGATACCCTCTATTCCTGAATTGATGACCATGGTACATCCTAACGATCGGGGCTTGTTGACCAACCTACTGGACTCCGATTTCAGTGAAAAAGACAACTTTGAAATCGATCTGCTCATTTATCCGCAAGGCAGCCCGACTGAACGGTTTATCAAAGTGCTGGGGCGTATTGTGAGCAATGCTTCGACCCATATATATGGGACAGTGATGGATATTACAATGCGCAGGCAAGCCGAAGCCAATTTAGAACATCAAGCCTTTTTCGACCCCTTAACACAGTTACCCAATCGCGCTTTCTTTTTGCAGCATCTAAAATTAGCCATTGGGCGGGTGAGCCGCGATACTTCCTGTCAATTTGCAGTGCTTTATTTAGATTTGGATCGGTTCAAAGAGATCAACGATACCCTGGGCCATGCAGCGGGAGATCAACTCTTGGAAGCTATTGCTCGACGTATCGAAAATGTGTTGCGTCCTGGCGACATTGTGAGCCGCTTAGGGGGTGATGAGTTTGTGGTTTTACTGGAAAAAACATCTCACCCGGAACTGGCCCTAGAGGTAGCACACCGGATTCAGTCCGTGATTTCTGAGCCCCTTCTCCTGGCCAGTACCCAAATTTCAGCCACGAGTAGTATTGGTATTGCCTTTTATGATCCGGATGATGCGTGGAAGAGTGAAACGGCAGTGCTGGAAAATGCAGACATTGCCATGTATCAAGCCAAAGCTAAAGGCTTGGGCAATGTTGCATTATTCAATGCCTCTATGCGTACCCAGCGCTTGGATCAGATGATTTTAAAAACGGAAATTGTCCAAGGGTTGGAACAGAATGAATTTGTCTTGTTTTACCAACCGCTGATCAATCTCAATAGCTCAGCCTTAGCAGGCTTTGAGGTTTTGGTGCGTTGGCAACATCCCCAGCGAGGCCTCCTGATTCCGATTAATTTTTTACCTATGACCCAATCTGCTGGTCTGATGCCAGGTCTAGAAAGCTGGGTGTTGAAGCAGGCCTGTTGGCAATGTCGTCAGTGGCAACAGCAGTTTGAACTCAATACAGCCTTTCAGATCAACATTAATATTTCCTCGATCTTTCTCAAGCACTCCAATTTTCTCCATAATTTAGATTTTGCCTTGAGCGATTCAGGGGTGAATCCGCGACACATTTGCCTAGAAATTACAGAAAATGCCTTTATCGATCGCTATAGTCAGGTGGATACGATTCTCCAGAGCGTTAAACGTTTCGGTCTACAACTAGCCTTGGATGATTTTGGCACGGGGTATTCTTCTCTGTCCTACCTGCATCAGTTACCTATTGATATTGTCAAAATTGATCAATCTTTTGTCCAGTGCATACAAGCAGAGTCGTCTGCCGTCAAAATGACCCAGGGGATTGTGAGTTTGGCCCGTCAACTGGAACTCGAAGTGATTGCGGAAGGGATTGAAACCGAGCGGCAACGTCAATTCATGCGCAGTTTATCTTGTGATTATGGACAGGGGTATTTATTCTCACATCCTGTTGTAGTCGCAGAAGCAGAACAATTTATTCAAAATCCCTGTACCCTCAAATTGTAATCCGGGGGCTTTCCACTGAAAGCGGAAAAATTGCATGGAAGAGTGCAGCGCGGATGACCACCGATCGCTTCTAAACCTCTAAACCGAGGGATGGCCTGGTAGGTTCGCTCAAATCTCGATAAGATGAAACAGTGGTTTTGCCAGAACCGCTCCCGCTGGGCTTCAGCTTAGCCGCTCAACCTTGTTCATTTCTGCTCTTGTACCATGCCCGCAACCATTGCTGTTGAAAAGAAAAAGTTACCCAAAGCCCCCTTAAGCGTTCATCTTTTGGGCGATCGCACCCTGCGCCAAACCACAAAACGAGTGTCTAAAGTGGATGATGGGGTGCGTCAACTAATTCGGCAAATGCTCCAGACCATGTACAGCAAAGATGGCATTGGGCTGGCGGCCCCTCAGGTGGGGGTTCACAAGCAAATTCTGGTGGTCGATGTCAATTTTGAGGAACCGACCACCCCCCCCTTGATTATGATTAACCCTGTGATTCAAGGACTGGCGGGCGATCCCTGCGACATGGAAGAAGGCTGCATCAGTATTCCTAATGTTTTCATGAACGTCACCCGCCCAGAGTTGGTGCAGGTGGCCTATAAAGACGATCAAGGTCGCCCCCAGGTGGGCATTTTTAATGGTTTAGTCTCCCGCGTCATTCAACACGAGATCGATCACCTGGAAGGGGTTCTCTTTGTCGATCGCATTGACGATCGAGTCTCCTTGAGCCAAAACCTGGCTAAACATAAATTTTCCATTAACGCCGTTAAACCCCTCAAAAAATAATCCTATGGCCATGACCCCTCTCAGTGGGCTATTTCTTGCCCTCTCCTGCATTGCCGCGATCGCCGGTGTGGGGAGCATTTTTGAACTGTCTTCTGGCCAGCCCGATCTAGGCACCACGGTCACTCAAGTGATCCTCGGGCTGAGTTTTCCCGTGGCAGGATTGGCCTTTTTTGCCGCAGTACGATCGGCCCGGGAAGAAGACTAAAAGGCAGTTCCCCTATTCCCTAACCCCTATTCCCTATTCCCTAACCCCTATTCCCTAACCCCTAACCCCTACTCCCTCCTCAATAATGGCCTCACCCTCTGGACGGTTTGTCGGGCAAGGGATCACCTGGGATCTTTGGCCGGGACGATCCTATCGCTTTGGGCGGCAACCCGATTCGGAAATTCGCTTGCCCTACCACCACCATATGGTGTCCCGTTATCATGCGATCGTGGAACCGACAACGGACGAAACCGCTTGGCAAGTCAGGGATTTGGGCAGTGCGAACGGTACGTTTATTAATGATCAGCGGTTAGAGACCATCCATCAGTTGCGATCGGGAGATACTCTACAACTGGGGCGCACGGGTCCCTGTTTTGTTTTTGAGGCTTTACTGGAGACTTTGCCGAAAGCTGATGCAGGACAATCCCCCCAGAGTTTTTCCTCCCAAACGGCCCTAGCCTCAGTTCCCCCCTCAGAAGTCACCCTCACCCAACTCTTTCCCCTCCTTTCTACGGGACATCAACTGGGGGACAATCCCATTTTTGTCTTGGGGCTAATTACCATTACGATCGGGATTTCCTTGTTTGTGGGGTTTGGCAACCCGATCGTTTTTAATGGTTTGTTGGCTCTGTATTTGTCCCTGTTTCTCTATTACCTCTTCATTTATCAACTGTGTGGCAAAGCCAAGTCCTGGCTGTTGCTAATGGGCATGGCGATCGTCACCATTGGGCTGCTCAAAAGTCCAGTTTTGACGGGATTTCTCTGGTTCTTCCGTCAGGTTTTACCGGGTGAAGTGATTACCCTTGCCCCCTCAACAACGGAGGGACTTCACCTTATCCAAGTTATTAGCCATACCTTTGTCGGGACGGGTTTAATGGAGGAAATCCTCAAAGCCTTGCCGGTTTTGTTTTGGGTGGCCCTGAGCCAGCGCTTCCCCCGGCCCTGGCGCAAATCCTGGGGCGTTGAAGATCCCCTCGATGGCATTTTGCTCTGTACCGCTTCTGCCCTGGGATTTACCTTATTGGAAACCCTGGGGCAATATGTCCCCCAAGTGACGGATCAAATTACGGGCACCGCCAGCCTCGAAGCAGGACAATTAGCGGGACTACAATTACTGATCCCAAGAGTCCTGGGATCGATCGCGGGGCACTTGGCCTATAGCGGTTATTTTGGTTATTTTATTGGGCTGATTTGCCTGCGTTCTTACTCCGTCCTGCAACAACTGGGCTTATTAGCCCTAGGATGCTTGAGCGCGGCCCTACTGCACACCCTGTGGAATGTGGCGGGTTTACTGAGTCCAATCCTCCTGGCCCTGTCCGGAATTTTGTCCTACAGCTTGCTGATGGCGGCGATCTTAAAAGCCCGTACTTTTGAATAACCCAGTACACTAGGGAAACCTCAAAGCACTCAAAACGGGGTTCCTCCGGCTACGCAGGTGCCCTGGGTATAGCGTGAACTTGATCAATCGTGTGAACTTGAACAATATGGCATCATCCCCCACCACGCAGTCCCAATCCTCTACCGGTAACGCCTCTGCCAGTACTTCACAACAATGGTGGGCGGATCAATGGTTAGAGTTAATTAACCAATATCGTTTTAAAAAACGTCTAGAACGGGGCTGGAAATATGCCCGGGAAGGCAATGTCCTTAGTATCCGTTTTGAACACCAACAGGTAATAGCGATCGTTCAAGGAACGGATCCAAAACCCTATAAAGTGTCCTTGGGGCTAGATCCCCTCACGGACGAAGATTGGGAGTTTGTGATTAACCTGCTCTCCCAACGGGCTATTTTTCCCGCGAAATTATTAGCGGGGGAAATGCCCCCCAATATCGAAGATGTTTTTGCCGCCAGCGGTCTGCGCTTGTTTCCCTTTCAACTGTCAGAAGTGCGCTCTCGCTGTAGTTGTCCCGATAAAGCCAATCCCTGCAAGCACGTTAGCGCCGTCTACTATCTCCTCGGCGATCGGTTTCGGGAGGATCCCTTTGTCATTTTTCAACTCCGGGGACGAACCCGATCGCAAATCTTGGCAGCACTCCAACAAAAACGCCTGAGCCCTGAACCAGATCCCGAGTCCTCAACACCAGTAGCAGACCACCACAATCCTCCAGAGGATCCCGTTGCCACTAATCTCGATCGCTATTGGCACTATGACCAGCCCCTAGACCCTTCCTTAGTGGTGATTGCCCCACCGGCTAATGGCACCACCCCCTTAGACATATTGGGGCCCCTGCCCTTGCCGGCCCTCGGCACCTGTCCACCGGAACAGTTGGTCTTACAGCAACAAGCCCTAGAAAAAGCGCTACGGGAGGTCTATCAACAGATGGCGCAGCAGGCTTTTCTTAAGGGGATGGGGCAATAATCTCAGCTTTCCACTAAAAGCGAAAAAATTTCATAGAAGAGTGCGGCACTCCGCGCCGCACTCCTCCGCCTTAAGTTGGTGGACATAATCTCGAACTGGGGATTTTGCAGTGAAAAAGGAGGTCATTTGTCCACCTATCCTGATCGTTATTAATCCGCTAATCTCTCACTGGGACTTAGGTGCCGGAGAAACTGAAGTGTTGAGCTATGCCCTCAGTCATTCTGAATTTACTGCAATTGTTGATGGTGCAGCAAGTTAGCCAGAGGCGTGCGTTGGTGTGCCCAAACGATCATTTTTCGTCATACCTTAAACAATTAAATCCATTGCAAAGACAATGGCCTTCTTAATTTGCGACATGACATCACTCGGCAATTCTCCCAACTTGCGTTCCAATCTTGCTATAGGGATAGACCCAATCCCCTGAACATTAGCGATAGATGATTGATTGAGAAATTTCAAATTAGGCAGTACGACTTCATATTTACTATTTCTGTATTGAGTTGTCAGAGGAACATAAATCACTAAAACTCTGGGAGGATTTGCATCGTAACGAGAGACAACTACAACTGGACGAGTCTTTGCCGCCATCCCTAAATCTGCTAACCAAACTTCACCCTGTTTAGTATTCATCAAGTAAATCTAATACCTCTTGCTCTACAAAACGCGATCGTAAAATATCTAAGGCATCCTGATCGGCTAAATCAATTATTTCCAAAATCAACTGTCTCGCCAATTCAGCAACATCTGGTTGCCATCTTG
>JBEAPM010000134.1:0-5896 GCA_041164445.1 Cyanobacteriota bacterium | reverse complement strand
CAGCCTGGTATCAAAAACGGAATCAGTCACAAAAATCTGTGGACTGGCAATTTACTACGGCAGATGCACGGGTTCGGTTGAAACGCCTCTACCCACAACCAGGGCGTTGACGATGCACTAGTCCTATTCTACTCAAAGCTTAACTATGAAAGCTAGGTTCAGTTCTCAACGGGCCCCCCGTGCCCGAATACACGAGTCCCCGCTGCACATCCAAGGTCAACAGTGAACCTTCCCGAATCGTGTTCGTTGCTTCTTTGACTCCCACAATCACGGGAATACCCAAGCGCAGACCAATCACCGCTGCGTGACTGGTCAAATTATCCTCTTCGGTAATAATGCCCCCAGCTTGGCGAATCGCTTCGATGTAATCGGCACTGGTTTTGGACACCACCAAAATTTCACCGGGATTAAAGCCTTTGATTTCCGCTGGGGTGTGGGCAACTCGGGCCCGTCCACTCACGGTACCCTGGCCAATGCCAAGCCCCCGCCCAAGGACAGAAGTCACCAGTTCTACTTTGATTAAGTCGGTAGACCCGGCTACGCCCTGTAAAGAGCCTGCAGTCATCACCACTAGATCGCCAGCGGAGAGAAAGTTTTTTTCCTGGGCGACATTAATGGCGGCTTCAAAGGTTTGTCCCGTTGAGGGTAAGTCTAAGATCAAGAGTGGACGTACTCCCCAAACCAGTTGCAACTGACGCGCTACGTCAACATGGGGCGTAATGGCTAGGATGGGGGTGATGGGACGGAACTTAGAGACGTTGCGGGCAGTGGATCCGGTTTTAGTCAGGGTCATGATGGCGGAGGCATCTAGTTCCTGAGCGATCGTCCCCGCTGCATTACTAATGGCTTGGGAAATGGACTGGGCTTCCGTGGGAGGGGCTGAGGCGATGGCTTGTTCCCGTTCAATTCGGGTGGCAATGCGGGCCATGGTGGCGACGGCTTCGATGGGATAGTCTCCCACGGCGGTTTCATTGGAGAGCATGACCGCATCTGTGCCATCGAGAATGGCATTGGCCACGTCGGAAATTTCGGCACGGGTGGCCCGAGGGCTTTTAACCATGCTGTCCAGCATTTGGGTGGCGGTAATGACGGGAATCGCTAACTTACGGGCAGTGGAGATTAAGCGCTTCTGCAAAATGGGTACATCTTCGGCGGGCACCTCAACCCCCAAATCCCCCCGGGCCACCATAACGCCATCACAGAGGCAGAGAATTTCGGTCATTTGCTCGATCGCTTCATGCTTTTCAATCTTGGCAATAACCGGTACTCGTTTGCCCATGCCCGCAATGAGTTCCTTAATTTCCAGAATGTCAGCGGGATTGCGCACAAAACTTAGGGCAACCCAGTCCACCCCTTGATCGAGGCCAAAGATTAAGTCTTCCTTGTCTTTGGTGGTGAGGGCTTTGACGGAGAGATAAACACCGGGAAAGTTCACCCCTTTATTATTGGACAGTACGCCCCCAACAGTGACTCGGCAATAGAGGTTTTTCTCTGCCGGGACAACCCGCTCCACCACCATTTCCACCTTGCCGTCATCCAGCAAAATTCGAGATCCCTCCGGCACTTCATCCGCTAAGTGCTCATAGCTAATACTACTTTTCTCCTGAGTCCCGGGCACTGGAATGCTGGTTAAAATGTAGGGGTCATTATTCTGTAGGGTGATCGGGCCGTCCTGAAACCGTCCCAAACGAATCTTTGGCCCCTGTAAGTCCTGGAGAATGCCCACCGGTTGATTTAACTCAAAGGAAACCTGCCGAATTAAACGAATACTGCGATGATGATCCTCATGAGTCCCGTGGGAAAAGTTGAGCCGCAGCGTTGTTGCCCCCGCTTCAATGAGCGATCGTAAAACATCGGCATGACTTGTCGCAGGACCGATCGTGGCGACAATTTTGGTACGACGCAGAGAATCAGGGGAGTGCATGGGACGACAGAAAAGTTTAAGGGACGTGCGTCCTGCATTATGACATTCTCTGACCCGTTATTCCCTTCTGATCACAAACAATTCTGTCTTTTCACGGCTTTCCACTCAAAGCGAAAATTTTTAATGGAAGAGTGCAGCACCGAGCGCCGCACTCTTCCGCCTTCAGGGGGTAGCCCTTTTCACCGGAGACGAGCCAATCTTTATTGCAGGTCTGATTTTCGGGACGATCGCCGGGGTACTGATTTCCGTGTCTTGCTCGGTGTCTTCGTGGTTTTACTACGATCGCTGCGGGTCGGAGGTGTGGAGACGTTACGGGAGGGGGGATCCGGAAGAATATCGGGATGCAGGGATTCTTGCAGTGTCGGTTGAATGGGGGTAGCCGCTAGATCCGTCACGATCGGTAGGGTGAAGTGAAAGGTGGCCCCCTGATCCCGTCCCTGGGATTCAGCCCAAATTTGCCCCCCCATGCGGGTAATCACTTGACGGCAAATGGCTAACCCTAAACCCGTTCCGCCAGTGGTGCGCCGCAGTGCCCCCTCCTCTTGGTAAAAGCGATCGAAAACGGTTTCTAAGCGATCGGGATCGATGCCCCGTCCGGTATCTTGAACAGTCAGTTGGAGAAACTGCGGGGAACCTTGAGTGGGGGCCGGACTGGAGGTCGTGGGTTTGGCACTAGCAACTTGAAAGGCACGGATAGTAATTTGCCCCGTCGCCGGAGTAAATTTGCAGGCATTGTCTAATAATTTGGAGAGCACTTCCACTACCCATTCTCCATCAATTTGCATGAGGGGTAAGGGAGACTCTACTGCTATGTCAATGGACGGTACGGCTTCCTTGCGCCTCCGGGCTTCAATGGCACTGAGAGACATATCCAAACACTCTTGCACCGAAACCCAGTCCGGATGCCAATCTACCCGCCCACCTTCTAGCCGAGAGAGAGTTAAAAAGTCCTGCACTAAACACCGCAGTCGTTCTGCATCGGAGAGGGCCGTGTCAATCATCACCTTTTGCAGATCCGCTGGCATATCCGGCTCCGTCGCTAAGCTTTCTAAGCACACTTGCACGGTGGAGAGGGGCGTGCGGAGTTCGTGCCCCACGATCGCAGTGAGGTTGTCCCGGGTTTGCTCTAGGGCGGCTAACTGTCGATTTAGGTGTTCTAAATGGGCAAAGGAATGGGCTTGAATAAAGGCTACTCCCAGTTGGGTGGCCACTGCTTCGGCCAGTTCCACATCCTCCGGCGACCAAGACTGCTCTGGCGAACCGCAGTGGTGCAGTTCCAATACGCCTAATAATTTGCCCTGGTGGAGAACGGGCAACAGCAACCAACCCGCAATTTGCCAGTTGGTAATTAAGGTTTGTAATAATTCCGAGTCTTGTACTTGGTGACTCTGGAGGGGTTTATGCAGGTAAAGGGGAGTCAGTTGATCGGCGATCGTGATGAAGAGGGGATTACAACTTAAGGGCCAGACCTGATTTTGCAAAGAAGCAACGGGACGGCCTAAAAACTCATGGCGAATTTGCACTTCTTCGGTTCGATCGGTACAGGCATAAACAAACGTCCGGCAAGCCCCGAGGGTTCGTCCCAGTTCCTGCACTGCCACCTCCAACACTTCATCGGGGTTGAGGGACTGTCGAATCGAGGTGCTGATCAGATTAATTAACCGCTCCTGTCGTTCTTTTTGGGCCAGGGAACGGTACGTCCGCATTAACTTATACTGACCGGACTGAAGATAGGTGACTAAACGATCGGCAAAGGGGGCAGGGTTAACTTGTCCCTCACAGGATAACTCTGGCTCATTTTCAAACCACTGTCTGCGTCCAGCTTCTACTTTGACCGCTAACTCGGGCCGGTAACTGAGAATGCGATCGAGGAGTAGATTCGCGGCCCGAATCGTGATACAGCGATCGAAAGTCCAAACCCCTTCAAACTGCCGAGCCTGATCCATTTTGGCCACGGGTGTTACCCCTTGACCATCAGAAGTCTGCTCCGCTTGCACCGGAAGGCTTTGACGTTCTTGGCAAATTAAACAACTACTGTAGCTGTCCCCTAAAATAATTAAATTCCACTCCTGACGCAGAGGATCGTCTCCCGAGAAGGCGATACAGTCATAATCTCCCGAACTATGGGTAAACTGAGTATCCTGGGCAGCTAAGACATAAACTTGATCCGATTGCTGAGCAATGCGCTGGTAACGCTGAGCCTCTTGCCGATAAAAACGCTCCTCTTGAAAACTAGCAATCACTAAGGGAAACCCACTGTCGCAAGACTCCTGCGCCAAAACCTGATCTTCCATGGCATGGGAGAGGGCCGTTAAGGAAGACTTAAAATATAACTGAGGCCGAAGGTTACGTTGCCCCGCTAGATCATTGATCAGACGCTCTAGGGTGAAAGCAGCAGGAGGAGTCATGAAAGGGAACAGAGGTAGGAGTGAATAGGGTTAAGGTATAAGCTTTGAGTTTTGAGTTGGGCCATCAGGACTTAGGTTATAGGGTATAGCGGGGGGAACCAAATTGAAAACTCAAAACTCAACGCGATCTCCTAGCCCGCCGCCAGGGCCTGAGCTTTTTCTAACATGCGCTTATAGGCGGTATCTTTGCCGACCCGTCCTTTGTATTTTTTGGCCAGAACGATAGCAATTTGCATGAGAAATTCATGGCCCTGCTCCGATTCTGTCACAATATGCTGCAGATAAGCCTGCTGAGTCTCGGGGTCTTTGGGCAGAACTTTACGAATGGCCACATCATAGCGAGTGCTCACTAACTTAAAGACATCTCTGGGCACTTTCAACTCAATGTCCGGTAAATTGCCATTGGTACTGGCGGTTTTGCTACTAGCGGTTTTCGTAGGGGGTGCTTCTTTGGGCTCAGTAACTTTACGATCCACCTTGGCTCGTCGAGAGAGGGACAGCCTGGAAGTGCCCGCCGACGGGAACATTGCGGTGACCTTATGGTTGCCGTTGTTACGCTCCTGACGGAGCTGAGTCTTAATGGACTGGGCCCAGCGATCGACAAGTTCATCTGCCATATCCGGGGAGACTAGATTCACTCCCTGAAATTGAAAAACAGTGAAGTTTAAGGGCTCCAGTTGTTGATTAACTTGCTCGGGTGCTAGTCCTGTTAAGGTGGCTAAGTCTGCCATAAGGTCTTCGAGTGTGCGGAGGGACTGAATGTTACTAGTGGTAGGGTCGGTCATAATCACTATCCTCTGGTGTGACACAAAAGTGAGTAGAAATAAAGTTACAGCACGTTGCGATCGTTTTAGGACAGATCGTCTCCCAACTATTCCCCAACTATGGGTGGCGGGAGTACGGGGTTGTCCGTTTGAATGATGAAAACACTGTAACATCCCGGACTGCTCAAGCAGTGGGAAAATTAACGATCTAAGCCTAGGGCAGCAAGGGTTTTACTGGGAGTAAATGAGTAAATTGAGATACACTTTACTGTCTCGACTTCAGGAGCTAAACCGGCTAGCGGCGACTGAGATGTTTATAGCTTACTGTTAATCTGTACTCAGTGAAAGTGTAACTGCGAAAAAAATGAACTGAGAGCAATCCAGGGCACTGGTCAGTTAAGCCGTGAGGGAAGTAAAACCCGGTAATGATAGCAACGATAGCAACTCCAGCATAGAAATCGATCGATGACACAGCCCGATCGCCATAGATGGAGTTTGGTTCTTCCCTAAGCCCCCATGAGGTCTGACCCAGTTGTGAACTAATCGTTGTACCGTGACGGTTCATTGTAATCCCTGCACATTCTTAGCATAGAGATTTTGTCTACGGCGATAAGCGCTACACCTCCTTCTCAATGCACTGTTGTTAGCTTCATTATGATTGGCATGAACATCACTCTTGTCACTCATAACAGTACAGGGATGCTCTGGCTTTACCCATTCGACACGAGGATGTCCCTGGGAGCCATACTTTCCGATGTCCATACTCACGACCTACATTCCGCAGGTTAGGATTTAATTGA
>JBEAPM010000133.1:0-8461 GCA_041164445.1 Cyanobacteriota bacterium | reverse complement strand
AAAAAGCTGCGGTGATTGCTCACCACGAGGACACTAGTGTTGGCGGCAGGAATACGGCTTTGATAATGTACCTCCCATTGCACCCCCAACGCCATCAGTAATCCATAGGACAGCAGTAACGGGCGTTCAGTTAAAACCGGTGGCATTGTTGACCCATACAAAAACTACACATATTCCAACGGCTTAATTCTCCTGGAGGGGCAGGACTCTGACAGCGGGGGCAGCGGGGTAAGGAGCGATCCCGCATTTGGCAGGCCGTGGCCCAGGCAGCAAAGTGTTCCACTACTGTGCGCTTGGCTCGGGCAGGCGGGGCAGTTCCAGCAGTGTGGGGTTGGGTGAGGACACGACTGGGATGATTGTGCCAGATCTGCTCCTCCTGCAAGCTCGCTAAATGTTGCTCGGCAACCTTGGGAAGTTGCCAATAAGCAGTAGAAAAATGGATGTCGGTTAAGGGAATCTCCAGGTGGGCTGTAATTTTCTGCAGGAGGCGATGGCGTTCAAATTGGAGATTTTGGGCCCAGACGGTGCTAGAGGTGGCTACTTTTAAGACCTGGCGATCGATACGATGGGGACGAGTATGTAAGGCCAAAGCAACGCCAACGATCGTCGGCCATTCCTGTAAGAGCTGCTGAAATTGGGCCGATCGCTTGCCTAGAAATTGGTTTGGCTTTCCCGAATTGTCAAAGGTTCCTAAAACCGTGTTTAAACGTTGCAAGACCATTGCTCAGTCCTCTCTATTCCAGGAAGTCGAGTGCTCGGTACACCACCCCCTTAGGGGACGATCCCAGTCATCTCGGGGCAGTTGGGGCACCAGGGCAAAGTCAAAGACAACCCCGATCGTTGGAATGGCTTGGGCTTCAGGACGGGCCAGGAGACGATCGTAAAAACCACCGCCATACCCCAGACGATAGCCTAACCGATCCAGGGCCACGGCGGGCACTAAAATAAGATCAATCCCCTGGAGGGGGAGGGGATTCTCCTGGAGGCTGGGGGTTGGAATCCCATACGCGCCAGACTCTAGCGGATCCCCGAACGCCCAGGGAAACCAGATCAGATCTTGTCCCTGGATCACGGGAAATCCCCAGGTTTTGTCTAGGGTAAACAGCGATCGTAAATCTGGCTCTTGGCGAATACTAAAGTAGGCCAGAATCTGGTTAGCCTCTTGAAGCCACGGAGAGGTTTTCAAGGCGGCCACGATGCCTTGGCTCCGAATTTGCCAATCCTCCTGTTCCAGACTGCCCCGTTGCTTTAAAAAAGCCTGCCTCAGTGATTTTTTGTCGGAAATCGATAGAATCATTTGGATATTAGATCAAGGAGGAACATTTATTGCTGCGGATTCCCTGGCATATCCCCACCTCAGTGGGAAGCATCACAATTTAGTTTTGTAAAATGATATATCCTGAAAGGAGCCTGGAGTAAGGTTAAGGAACATTAAGATTATGATTGAGACCCAGCAAGACTTCACAGTCCATTTTTGGGGCGTGAGGGGCAGTATTGCTTCTCCAGGCGCTGAGACTGTTCGCTATGGTGGTAATACCCCTTGCATTGAAATGCGAGTCGGGGGGCAACGGTTGATTTTTGACGGTGGGACGGGCTTGCGGGTGTTAGGACAACATTTGCTGAGTAGTATGCCGGTCATGGCTCACATGTTTTTTACCCACTCCCATTGGGATCATATTCAAGGGTTTCCCTTTTTTACGCCAGCGTTTGTTCCGGGCAATCATTTTAAGATTTATGGGGTTGTAGCCCCTGATGGCTCTACGATCGAGCAACGTCTCAGTGGACAAATGCTACACCCTAATTTCCCCGTGCCCTTACAAATTATGGGTGCAACCCTAGAGTTTTACGACATTGCTCTAGAAGAAGTGGTGGATTTAGGGGAGGTCACCGTAAAGAATTATTTATTAAATCACCCTGGGGAAGCGGTGGGATACCGCGTGAGTTGGAAGGATCATGCGGTGGCCTATGTAACGGATACGGAGCATTTTCCCGATCGTTTAGACGAAAATGTCTTAGCCTTAGCGGATCAAGCGGATGCTTTGATTTATGACGCAATGTATACCAACGAGGAATATTATTCAGAAAAGTCCAGCAAAGTAGGCTGGGGACACTCTACTTGGCAGGAGGCTGTCAAAATTGCCAAGGCAGCCCAAGTCAAACGTTTATTTATTTTTCACCATGATCCCGTACATAGTGACGACTTTTTAGATGCCATCGGTGAAAAAGCCGCGATCGCTTTTCCTGGGGCAACGATGGCTCGGGAAGGGATGGTGATTTCTGTCTTAGATCCCATCTAGATTCCATTTGGATTCTATCGGGCACCTCGAAAAATTCACAATTTTTCCCTAGCGCCCATGCAAGAATAGCGATAGGGTTCGGTAGCTGTGCCGCCTGCTCCAATTAACCCCGGTGCCAATTAACTCTGGTGCCCCATCGGATGGCTTTTCACTGAAAGCGGAAAAATTTAATGGAAGAGTGCGGCGCTCCGCACTCTTCCGCCTTAAGTTGGTAGCCCATCGGATAAGTTATTTGTGATGACACTCTCTGGGATTTTTAAGCATCCTAGACTGAATTGACGACGCGCCCGAGCTACTGAAGCGCTGGTTTATATGGCATATTTATGGCATCTCTTTACGACGACTATATTCAGATCCAGGCTACATTACAAAAATGTCATTCCCGAGAAGCTTTAGAAGCTATTCTGGCTGAACTTCGATCGTTCTTTAGTCAGGGTAGACGGGAGGAAATATATCCGATCTTTAATCCCAACGTTAACTTTCCAATTTATCTTAGAAGAGGAACATCAGACTTCTCTAATTTTCTGCAGATTTTTGTTCATGCGGAATATTCTCCCTGCTTCTCTTCTGTTCCAGAAACCATACTAGATTTAGGGTCATATATTGGACTGAGTGCCATTTATTTTGCTAATAGATTCCCCAAGGCAAAAATCATTTGTGTAGAACCCTCTGCGGATAATTATGAGCTACTGCGGCTGAATACAAAGTCCTATGACAATATCATTCCTATTCATGCCGGAATCTGGAGCCATAGAACCAAACTCAAAATGGTGAAACAAGTTGGAGGGGATTGGGGCAATATTTTGGAGGAAACTGATGAGGTTGAGGGCATTGAAGCACTCTCAATTCCTGATCTTGTTGATCAGTTTAAAATTACAACGATCGATTTCTTAAAAATTGACATTGAAGGGAGTGAAAAACAAGTCTTCTCGGAAAATACCGCGTTGTGGTTTAAGTTAGTCAAGATGGTTGCTTGTGAAACTCACGATCGCTTTGTTCCCGGTTGTACGGCGGCCTATGAGAACTTGTTTAAAAACAACGACTTTGAGTATTTCCAGACCGGTGAATTTAAAACTTTTGTCCGCAAGGAGATCTCCACCGTAGATCGGGTAAGGTTTTAACAAGACCCCCCTTTCTGACCTTCAGGCAGCGATAAGGTGCGTTCAGCTTTCCTAACCGCACCCTAGTCTTTTCCCAAACCCCTACGGCTGAGCAGCATCCTCAACGTTCTTACCCATTAGAGGGCTTGTTCTGGCGAAAATCTCGCCACGCATCTAGAAAACGACTTAAGTTTACCCGGAATTCTTGCCAACCTAAGAGCGTTCCCGGCAGATCTTCTTCCCAAGAAGCGGATAACACCCCATAACTGAGCCCTAAAACCCCGAGCCCAAAGCAACCTAGGCTGACAAACAGTACCGCAGCATTGGGTAGGTCAAAAATCTCACGGGTCACAATCAGGTAACTGGCAAAAAAGGTACTGATACCCAGCACGGTAGGTATCCCTGAAAAGACCAGGATGCGACTCACCATGCGACGACTTACGCTATCGGGAATCCGAGTTTGCTCTAACGTGGCTCGGGATTTTCCGGAGGCGACGGGGTTTGGCTTAGGTGTGCTAGGAGTAGCCTTTGCCGCAGAGGAGGTCTGAGGCGAACTGGGCCCAGCCCCACTAGGGGCGGCAGCTTGTTTTTTCTTGCGTTTTTTAGGTTCAAAGGGTAAGCGCTTTGGTTCCGATTCTGCCATGGCTTTAGCCCCGAATCCCTAGCCGAGTAATCAAATTACGGTAACGAACTTGATCCAACTTTTGGATGTAGCCCAGCAGGTGTTTCCGGCGACCAATCATCTTTAAGAGTCCCTGACGGGAGGAAAAGTCTTTTTTGTTGCTTTGCAAGTGGCTACTTAACCGGCTAATGCGCTCTGTCAGAATGGCTACCTGTACCTCTGCGGATCCCGTATCGGTCTCGTGGGCTTGGTAGGTATTAATAATCTCCTGCTTCTTTTCCTGGGTAATGCTCATAGAATGATAGTAGTGAAATAAAGGCAACAGCCCCCTAGTCTAGCATAATCAGTCCGACTTACTGATCATAAATCTATCCCTTGTGCAGGGATTCGCTTTGGCCTTCGCCATGGGCCAATGACCAGCGATAATCGATCGCTAGACCGGCTTGGGAGCAGCTTTCCTCTAGACGTTTCTGTTGAGACAAGGCTTTGCGTAGGGTGATAATCAACTCGTGGGCCAGTTCCCGTTGATGTTGGCGCTGGCTGAGGGCAAAGGTGGTCTGTTGTTCTAGAAGGCGTAGTGCTACTTCATAGTGAATTGGGGCGGGAAGGGGAATGGGTTCCATGGGGTCTCAACAAAAGATAATGCTCGAAAATGATTAACGGTTAGTTCCCTAACAATTTCAGGAGTGCCGCTCCGGGATCGGGCTGTTTCACTAAGGATTCTCCGACGAGAACAGCTTTTGCGCCTGCTTGAGCTACGGTTTGCAAATCCTGGAAGTTTCGTATCCCTGATTCGCTGACGATGGTAATATTCTGCTGGCGTAAGCGATCGCTATAGGTAGAGAGTAAGTTACAGGTGGTCTCTAGGTGGGTTTCAAAAGTTTTAAGATTACGGTTATTAATGCCGATTAATGCCGATGGGGTAGAGTCCACTTGTTCGAGAACAGTGAGTACTCGCTCTAATTCCGTAGCGTCATGAACTTCCATTAAAGCGGTCATACCAAGGGCTTGGGTGATTTTGAGAAAATAGCGTAGATCCGCATCCTGGAGTATCGCTGCAATTAATAAAATGGCATCCGCCCCTTGGGAACGGGCTAAATAAATTTGATAGGGATGGAGAATAAAGTCTTTACAGAGCAGGGGCAGCGAGACCACTTGGCGCACCCGTTGCAGGTTGTCAAAACTCCCCTGGAAAAAGCGTTGATCCGTTAAGATCGATAGACAGGTGGCTCCATTGGCGGCATAGGCTTTTGCGATCGCTTCCGCATCAAAGTCTTCCCGAAAAACCCCTTTGCTGGGGGATGCCTTTTTCACTTCAGCGATTACAGCGGGAGATGTGGAGGCGTGGGCAATGGCACCGGCAAAGTCTAGAGCGGGGGGAACTTGAGTGACCTTCTTTTGTAGTTCTTGAAGGGAGGTTTTCGAGCGGTATTGTTCAACCTCACTTTCTTTATGCCAAATAATTTCTTCGAGAATATTCTGGGGTTCTGCCTCAGGGGCACACACTTGAAACTGGAGCGTTTCCACCCGGACAGGGGGGCTAGGGCAACGACGACGAACTTTCATGAAGACTGCTCAAAAAGTAGGGTCAGACCGTCTGATCACAGCTGATCATCGTGGTGAAGAAAACTCTGATCAGCTTTCTTTGTCCTTAACTGTAGCATCTTTAAGCGATTAGAGCTTTGGAGGGCTAGGGTCTGTCATCCCTTGGCGCTATGAAGTGTCGGGTGCAGCAGATCTGGTGGGGCAATACCTGCAAGGGTGAATGGTTTGGCTTTGCATTCTAGGGGGCTGTCATCAGTGAGCTATGAAATGCCTATGCTGTAATTGTTTTAGCCCTTCGTGCTAAAACTGGAGCGGCTGCGGCGTTTTAAGGCGGGATAAGGGGGAGATCTCAAGAGTCAAAAGTCTTGCTGCGTCAGGTGTTCCCCCTGTCAAGACGGCACCTAGACTGCATATTGTGAAGACTTATTACAAGGGTGTTAAGAAAATTTAGACGAAAAGTCGAAACTGCTTATCCCTCCGCTAATCTGATCACACCTTTATCCGTCCCTAAGCGAGGTTTTCATGAATCAGTTTCAGAATTACCGTGTAGCCTGCAATCTTTCTTTTGGAGACATTTATGGCCAGATTATTGTTTGGCTCATTGTGATTTTTCTCAGTTTGGCTGGGGCCGTTGGGTTGATGGGGGCGAGCCGTCCAACCTATGCCTTAGTGACGGTAGGGTTGGTTTTAGTCCTGTCCTTACCGTTCTTGCTGTTCGCGTTTGTAACAACTCTGCTGAACCATATCGAACTGATTGCGATTGATGCCTCTGAACTTCAGGCAGACTAAGGATCGAGACTTTTAGACCTTGCCAAGTTTTTTGTGTGGGGATGTGGCTTTGTGTTGCGTCCCACACAAAAAACAATTCCGGATTAGATCACCTTAAAGGGCGATCACCTTAAGCTGGAAGAGTGCAGCACGCTTCCATCAAATTTTTTACCTTTCAGTGGAAAGTCCCTCGAAGCCCTCGAAGAATTCAAAATTTTGCTCTAGGGCGCATCATCAATTCAGTCCAGATTCTTACGGTATCAATATAGCCAGGCCCGTCCCAGCTTTACAGGTCGGGGCTGAAACAACCACAGCATAGACATTGCATCACCACAAGACTGCGACGATACTTCCGACAGAAGGTATCTCGAAAAATTCAAAGTTTTGCCCTAGTACCAGGAAAGAATAGGGATTATGGCAGGCTGCTGCGCCCACCAAAATTAATCGAGGTGTCCAGAAGACGCTGGACGATGAGAGTGCGGGACGCTCTTGTTCAGAGCTTTGGGTTTAGCGCGGATTTCTGATAAATCAGGGTCGTTATCAATACTGAATGGCTGAATGACACAACTGCTTGCAACAATACAGCAATGTGTTCATAATAATTTCGTCTATTGTAGGATCTTTATCCTTATGTATTCTCATCTGTTTGCATCGCAAATTCTTCTCCGTATCTTAAGATTTGTTTCCTGGATTTTACTGTTAGAAATATTATCCGTAGAAATATTACCCGCAAATGCCCAGTCTATCACTGCTGATGGCACTACGCCAACTCAAATTACAGAAACTGGGTCTCAAATTGATATTTCTGGAGGAACGATCGCGGGGCCGAACCAGTTTCATAGTTTCGATCAATTTGGGGTTCCATCCGGAAGTACGGCAAATTTTCAAGCTCCTCAACCCGTAGAAAATGTCATGGGCCGTGTGACAGGAGGGAATCCCTCGGTGATTGATGGCACGGTAAAGGTGAGTGGAGCAGAGGCTAATTTATACTTAATGAATCCCGCTGGAATGGTCTTTGGCAAAGATGCCACTTTGGATGTTCCCGGCTCTTTTAATGCCACCAGTGCGACAGGAATTGGCTTTGAAGGGGGAGGAGAATTTAGGGCTACAGGTAGCAATGATTACAACCAGCTAGTTAATAGTCCTAATAGTTTTAATTTTGATACTGAAACGGGGGATATTGTCAATCACGGAAATCTAGCCGTACCGGAAGGTAAAAATCTTAACTTAGTTGGGGACACGGTGGAAAACACCGGTCGTCTTTCGGCTCCGGGGGGCGGTGTCAATTTGATTGCAGTGCCAGGGGATAAAAACCGGGTTCTGATTCAGCAAAATGGCATGGTGTTGCAACTGGATGTGGCCACGGAAAATGGGGGCGTGAGTCCTTCACAGTTACCCCGCTATCTGACGGGAGGCGATGGCCATGCCAATACATTGCAAGTGGATGGGAATGGTCGAGTCCGTTTGACCCGCCAGCCCAAGGGCACCGCAGCGGTGATCGGAACCCCTGCTCAACCCGCCCAGATCACCGGCGATCGGATTCAGGTGGTGGGGGAACAGGTCATTGTGGATCAGGCGATTCTTCAGGGGGCGACGCAGGTTCTGCTGCAATCCACCCAGGGCAATACCACTATCCTCAATACCCAGACGATCGTTACCCCTAGTTTGCAGGACGTGGTGGGGGTAGGAAGTTTATTGCAGGTTTTGGGACGGCAAAATGTTGAGATTCAAAATAGTCAGCTTCAGGTAAGACGTTCTCAAGGGGCTCTGCGTGTCCAAAGCGGTCATACCCCCTCTGGAGCCATCACGGGAGCCATCACGATCGCTACCCCCACGGGAGCGCCTTTAGAGCAAGTGCTGGGAAATACCACCCTAACCAACACTGAAATCAGTGTTGTGGATGCTCAGGGCAACCAAGTGGTGGGACGGGTAGAAGTGCTAGCCGATGGCACGATCGCCTTAGTGGGGAGTTTAGTCGAAGGTCAGGACATCTTTGTGGGGGGAGACTTCCAGGGGGGCGGCAGTTTGCCCACTGCCCAAGAAGTATTTGTGGACGAAACCTCTGTGGTCAACGCCAGCACCAGGCCCCTCGATCGCTCCCTCTTGCCCGGACTGCCGGACTCCCCGAT
>JBEAPM010000132.1:0-3968 GCA_041164445.1 Cyanobacteriota bacterium | reverse complement strand
TCCTCCACCATATTAGGATCCTCCTCCACACTAGGCACGAGGGCCACCGCAGCGATCGCATCATCTTCGTCTAGGCGTTGCACCCGTACCCCTGTGGCCGCACGGGATTGCTGGGCAATATCATCCGCTGCCTGACGAATAATCACGCCGCGCTGAGTAATGATCATCAGTTCTTGATCTTCCTGCACAACCCAGAGGGCCGCGAGTTCATCTTCTTCCTGACGGAATTTGATGGCGCGTAAGCCTAATCCCGATCGCTTTTGCAATCGAAACTGGGTCACGGGCACCCGCTTACCCAGCCCTTTTGCCGTCACCACGAGAACCCAGGGGCCATTGGTTTGGATCGTTTCTTCTTCACTGTCTTCCTCCGATTCATCACCCTCGGGTCCCTCCACCATTTGGGCTGTCATCTGAGCCGGCAAAATGTCCATCGAAATCGGGGCATCACCAGCACGGAAGTTCATGGACTTGACCCCCCGCGTTGCCCGACCCAGGGGACGTAGCTCTGTATTACTGGCTTTGAAGTGAATGGTCATGCCTTTGCGGGAACCGATGAGGATGCTGTCTTCTGGACGAACCAATCGCACCCAACGCAGTTCATCTCCCTCCCCTAAGGCAATGGCAATTAAACCATTGGCTCGAATATTGCTAAAGGCAGAGAGAGCAGTTTTTTTGATATAACCCTTTTGGGTCAACATCAACAGGTATTCGTCGTCCCGGAACTCCGAAACGCCAACGATCGAGGTAATGCGTTCTTCTCGGGGAATGGGGAGTAGTTGAACCAGGGGGACTCCTCTGGCGTTACGGGAACCAATGGCGATTTGATAGGCGGGAATACTATAAACCACGCCACGATCGCTAAAAAAGAGGACAAAGTCGTGATCGCAGCAGGTGACAAAGTGGGCAATGGCATCATCTTCCTTCATGCGGGTGCCCGATTTGCCCCGGGTGGCACGGTTTTGGGCTTCAAAGGTATCCACCGGCATCCGTTTAATGTAGCCCTGATCCGTGAGCAAAATGATGGCCCGATCGTTGGCAATTAAATCGATCGTATCCAGTGAACCACTCATTTCAATGAGGCGGGTTTTTCGTTCCGTGGCAAAGCGTTGCCTCAGGACTTCTAGCTCACCGCGAATAATGTCTAACACTCGTTCCCGGCGGGCCAAAATATCCTGTAGATCAATAATACGGCTCTGCAATTCTTCGTGTTCTTGTTGGATTTTATCCGCTTCCAAGGCAGTCAACCGCCGCAATTGCATTTGCAAAATAGCATCGGCTTGGGCCTCAGAAAGGCTATAGGTACTGATCAGTTCCTGTTTAGCGGATACGGTGTCAGAGGCCTGACGGATGAGGGCAATCACCGCATCGAGATTATGCTGGGCCACCAATAAGCCCTGCAGAATATGATCCCGTTCCTCCGCTTTGCGCAGTTCGTAGCGGGTGCGGCGGGTAATGGTTTCAATGCGAAAATCCAGAAAGACTTCGAGGAAGCGCTTAAGGTTGAGCAGTTGCGGCTCCCCGTTAACCAAAGCCAGCATATTGGCGCTGAAATTGCTCTGCAGGGGAGTTTGTTTGTAGAGATTATTCAACACCACCTGGGGATAGGCATCTCGCTTGAGTTCGATGACAATGCGCATCCCATCCCGATCGCTCTCGTCCCGAATATCCGAAATCCCCTCTAATTTCTTATCATTTACCAATTCAGCAATCTTTTCAATCAGGGCTGCCTTGTTGGTTTGGAAGGGCAGTTCGGTGACGATAATGGCATCCCGGTCAGGTCTACCGGTGTGTTCAAGCACCTCAATACTGGCAACACCTCGCATGGCGATCGATCCCCGCCCGGTGGTATACACTTCCCGAATTTCTGAATTCCCTAAGATTTGCGCTCCTGTGGGGAAATCCGGCGCGGGAATATACTGCATTAATTCAAGATCAGTAATCTCTGGATTTTCGACCAGGGCTAAGACCCCCTGAATCAATTCCCCAGGATTATGAGGTGGAATATTGGTGGCCATGCCCACGGCAATCCCGGAAGACCCATTGAGGAGGAGTTGGGGCAGCCGAGCCGGTAAGACTACTGGCTCCTGTTGAGAGCCGTCAAAGTTGTCAATAAAATCAACGGTTTCTGCTTCAATGTCCTGCAGTAAAGCCCCCACGGTTAAGTTCTGCAGACGGCATTCTGTGTACCGCATTGCAGCGGGGGGATCATTGTCTACGGAACCAAAGTTGCCATGACCATCAATCAGGGGCGATCGCATCGAAAAGGTCTGCGCCATGCGCACCAGGGCATCATAAACCGCTGTATCGCCGTGGGGATGATATTTACCCAGCACTTCCCCGACCACACGGGCACATTTTCGGAAAGGACGATCGGGGGTTAGCCCCAGTTCATACATGGCGTAGAGAATGCGGCGATGAACCGGCTTGAGACCATCCCGCGCATCCGGTAGCGCTCGACCCACGATCACGCTCATGGCGTACTCCAGGTAAGAGCGGGACATTTCATTACGCAGATCCGTTAAGACGATCCGTTCCTGGGTATCACTCATGGGCGGTTGAACTCAATCCAAAGGGAAAACAATAGTTTTATTTTACCAAAAAATAGGGCGACCAACTGAAGGCGCAAGAGTGGGGTATTTGCCTTTCTACTCGCATGGGTACCTCGATCCATTGGAGCGGCTTCACTAGTCGCCTGCGATATCTCCGATTTCTACAGGGAAAGAGGGATCTATTTTTGAATTTTATGAGGTGCCCTGATCTAGATTTTGTTGATCTTGAGGGGAAACACTAAAATGCAAATCACGATCGTGATTTAGCGATCGTGATTTAGCGATCGTTAAGATTTAGGTTATAGTTTATCCAAAACGATCGTTTAAGAATCCTGTAAAGCTTTGACCCAGCAGACTTTCCAATTCTGACCTTGAGCGGGTATCACCTGCGTGAAACAGCGCAAATCCTTCTCCACTGATTATCCACATCCATTCTTTCAAGCCTTTGACCAGCCAGGGCGATTCATCTACATGAACTTGAGGCTGCTTTTTCACCCACTCTTGAAGGCGCTCGATAGACCCTTTGACCGCTTCAGAAAGACGGCGAGTGGTCGATTGCAATGTTCCCACCCCCACCTCTATTCTTCCGATTTCCCTCAACCATTCTTGTTGTTTCCCGTAGGACAAATGACCATAATGACTCATCCAGCCTAGCATTGCCTGTAAGCTCACTCCTAAGTCTTGACCCGGAACTACGTCTGGAGGCAACGGTGCTACTACTTTCTGACCACAATCTTTACAGTGAGTGCATTGTTGTCTATATTCCACCACCTCAATGGGGCGTTCTACCAGTTGTGCTACTACTTGACTATGCTCTGTGACTCCTACCTTTTCGAGATTTTCACTCCCACAAGAATTACACTTTATCGCGGGGAAGAATTCAGAACGATCTACACGGTCAAAGCCCTTTCGGGTTTTTCCCGGATGTCCTTTTTGACCACCGGGACGGCGACCTTGGGTCGTTCTCTCCTCTTTTGCCTTTTCTGGGCGTTTGGGAAGGTCACTGGATGGGGGTTTTGATGACGTTGTGCTATCTTTTCCCAGATAGCTTTTCAATCTTTCAATGACTTCATTCTGCTTGGATATTAATTCCTGACATGTTAGCACCATCTCCACCAGCTCTTGGTGGGTCAATTTTTCCAGGTTCTCCCGGTCTCGTTTCTGTGGCGGCTCTTTTTCTTTCATTGCCTTAGTGTACACTATTTTGGCTGGTCAATACCCAGACCTGAATACTTACAAAATATCTAATGAGATATTGCCCGCAAATTTTAAGTTTTCAGGAAAAGACTTTATACCATTATAAATTTATTTGCCCCGCGCGGTTAAAAGCTGGGTTTTGTCCCAGCGAAGCTATAAAAGTCAACTGAATTTAGTGGATAAATTTTTTATTGTTATAATGTTATGGGCTCTGGGAAGTAT
>JBEAPM010000131.1:0-9955 GCA_041164445.1 Cyanobacteriota bacterium | reverse complement strand
CTTCCTGCCACGATGGCCACCAATGCTCAATCTGAAGCGCTAGATCCGCTCCCGCTAAGACCTGCCGAGGTGCAGGAGATGTTCGGATTAAGGTGGGGGTGGCAATGACGCGATAATATTCCGTCAGATGGGGCTCTTGGGCAACATTCACTTCCTGTAACGAGTAACCCTGTCCCCCACTTAATTGCTCTAATGTCGCACGAATTCGACGCAAATCTTCCTTAGTTTTGAAGCGATCGTCTATAAAGAGAAGAAGTTGCAAAGGAGCGTTTGGGCTGTTGAGATTAACCTGAAGATCCTCCATAAACCTCTTAGAATTTGATAACTAAAAAATAACTAGAAATTGAATTGCTGGGCTACCAACTTAAGGCGGAAGAGTGCGACACGAAGCGCCGCACTCTTCCATTAAATCTTTTCGCTTTCAGTGGAAAGCCTGAATTCTTAAGAGAAAATATACTACGACACGGAAGCCTCAAGGTTTGCCATAACGCTTTCTGCCGTCTTAGTCTAGCGAAGCACGGACGACAGAAAGGGATAGTGATCAGAGGATCTGTTCCACCTCGGCAATTTCAGGAATAGATTCCCGCAATTTCCGCTCAATCCCCATCTTGAGGGTCATCGTTGAGCTGGGACAGGAGCCACAGGCTCCCTGCAAACGAACCCGAACCACCGGGCCATCCAACTCCACTAGTTCGACATTCCCTCCGTCAGCCATAAGGTAAGGACGAAGTTCGTCTAAAACACTTTCTACATTTTCAGATGTCAATGCTAAGGCTTGAGCCATAGGAGCCTACTCCTCTCTAGATTTTTTTGACCAGAAACCACCTTCAGAGTGCAACGCAAGAAATTGTTTAATCACTCTACTCCTGTGAGTTAACGAAGCTGGCTAGGAGTTGCCCCATGGTTGAGGGGCAGCTTCTTTACTAATCTTAACTGAACTTGATGATTTCGGGAAACTTCTCCAAAAACCAGAAATTGATAAAACGAGAAAGAATTGTAAATTTTTCTGTATCTAAACGCACAAAATCCCCTAGATCTTCAAGGAGATGTTAAGGTAAGGTCATTAGCCTATTGAGCCTACGAGGACTGATTTACCATGTTTCAACGTCAAAATGCTTTAAAGAATGTTAGCCAAACCCATCGGGATAATTTGCAAAAGCGCTTAGATCGCCGTTTAGAAGCCGCTCGTGCTCGGGGAGATCAATCCTTGATTAATTTACTCGAAGCTGAAGCAAATTATTTAAACCGTATGTAAATACCCTGTTTGCATCCTATTTGCTAAATGGGCTACCGGCCTAGAGCGTTACAGATTGAGAAAAAGAGGGGCGTTGTGCGTCCCTCTTTTTGTTTTGCTTGATTTTGCAAGGTTTCTCCAACTCACGTTACCTTACGTTGGCTACCAACTTAAGGCGGAAGAGTGCGGCGCGGAGCGCCGCACTCTTCCATTAAATTTTTCCGCTTTCAGTGGAAAGCCCTTACGTTTCAACCTTACATTGCAGCATGGGGCGAAAAGCTGAGGTCTGGATTTAGCCCAGTGATTAATCTGAGGTGTTGACTATCGGCTAACAGTTCTTTACTTAAGAGGTACCCTGCGATCGTCCAGGTTTGATAGCGACGGGCTTCTTTACCGATGAGGCGGCCGTCTGGGCCATCATAATATTCAGCCCATTGTTCATTTTGTAAATGTTTTTCGGCCAGTGCTACCGCATGGTGAGCGATGCTGCCTCGATTCATCATTTTGGCCGCTACCGTTAAGATCCAGAGCATGACGGGCCAACTGCCCCCATTGTGATAAGACCAAGGACGATTTTTAGGATCAGCCCCTGTGACAATACGCCATTCATCCCCTTCGATCGCGGGATAACAAACTTTCATGGGCATATTTCCCACTAACTCATCCCAGCGTAACTCCAATAAATTAAGAATACCGTGGGACTGTTGGATGGTGGTTAGGTTAAAAATAATGGCCAATAAATTGCCCATGCTAAAAAATCGCACATCCATTTGAGAAGGGCCCATGTTACCCGCTAGATATCCAGCCCCTTCCGGTAGCCATTGGGCTAAGTAATTAAAGGGAATGGCATCGGGATAAATGTTAAATTTATTAGAGACATCTTCGCCATATTCTTCCACCCGAAAGCGATAGATAATATTGAGCCGATCGCGATCGATCCAATAGTTTTCTTGAATTTGTTCCTGAAGTTGATGTAAGCGCAGTTTAACGGCTTCTCTTAAGGTGGTATTGGTAATGGGCAAAAGTAGATCTAAGCTGGCCAGCAATGCTGCATAAAATAAACTTTGAATATCGATCGGGTGACCATAGGTTCCCATGCGGCGATCGATCATACTGGCACCATCGGGAACCAGCAACATTGGATACATATCAAAGCGTGTGACCAGACACAATTCTAAAATCAAGCAAATGGTTTGTTGAACTTCTGGATGGTTCACAAAGTCTAAATCATCCGTAGCCACTTTATAGGCCCGCAACAGTAGAATCCACCACAAGCCTGAGTCTGCCGGTGCCACTCGCCCAATGGCATGATCACCGAAATCTGCCTTGAGGAATTCCTGACCATTGTAAATTTGAATTTTGAAGCTGGCGGGCATTAATCCCCGGCTCGGTTTCCGACAGTTAAATTGCGTAATTTTAGGTTGAAGTTGGAGCGTAACTTTCAAAAAATTACGCACAATATCTGCTTTATTGCGAATTAAAAACACCAGTGCAGAGGGAACAAAATCCCGGACAAAGCATTGATCATAGTTGAGGGCAACCGTATCGGGATCCCGTGCCGCGATCGTCCCCACGGCTTGACCTTGGTAATATAATAAGGACGCTTCCAGTAACTGCCAGGCTTCCTCTAGCATTAATGAATAGCTGGCACTGCTAGGATTGCTAGGATTGGGGGCGGATTGCATCATGATGGGGCTCTAGAGTTTCAAAAAGAATAATAAACGGGTACCTCGAAAAATCCAAAACTTGGCTCCTTTTGCTACGCCGTAATTTTTAGGGAACCTCGATGAGTTGTAGCAGGCGGCTGCGCCATCTACTACAATCCCTATCTTTGCGTGGGCACTACGACAAAATTCGTAATTTTTTGAGTTACCTCTACGCAGAAAGCGGGATGCCGTCGGCTTGGCTACCGACCCAATTCATCAAGGTGCCCAAACCTTGTACAGTAAAAGTCGGCTTTCCGCGTTCAGCGGGAGCCCTTAACGAGAGAGTGGGGCGGAGCGTTCCACTCTGGTCTTCAGTAGATAGAGTAACGCTATGGATTGTGTCTTTGTAACGGGCGGGACAGGCTTTGTGGGCGCAAATGTCGTGCGTCGTTTCTTAGCAGAAGGATATGCAGTTCGTGCCTTGGTACGTCCCCGGAGCCTGCGGAATAACCTACAGGATCTGCCGGTGGAAATTGTCGAAGGCGATTTACAAAGTCCTCAGCTTGAAGCGCAGATCCGGGGATGCCGGTACTGTTGCCACGTTGCGGCTCACTATTCTCTCTGGAAGCGGGATCAAACGCAACTCTATCAGTCAAATGTGCTGGGCACTCGTCACCTTCTGGCGGCAGCCCAGGCTGCGGGGGTGGAGCGTACCGTATATACCAGTTCTGTGGCCGCGATCGGCACCAGTGGGAACGATCGTCCCGTGGATGAAACCCACCAATCCCCCCCGGAGGATTTAATTGGAGCCTATAAGAAATCTAAATACTGGGCAGAGCAGGAAGCCCTCAAGGCCGTTCAAGCCGGTCAAGAGGTGGTCATTGTCAATCCCACTGCGCCCATAGGGGCTTGGGATATTAAACCTACCCCAACGGGGGACATTATTTTACGCTTTTTGCAACGCCGTATGCCGGCCTATGTCAATACAGGCTTGAATTTAATTCACGTCGAAGATGTCGCGTGGGGGCATTTACTGGCCTTAGAGAAGGGTCAGCGGGGCGATCGGTATATTCTGGGACACCAAAATCTCAGTCTCAAGGATATTCTCGATCGTCTGGCTAACCTGACTGGCTTACCGGCCCCCACCACTACGGTTCCCTTGGCACTCCCCCTAAGTATTGCCTGGGTTGAGGAACAATTACTGGCCCCCCTCTTACGTCCCCTGGGTTACCATCCCTCTGTGCCCTTGGATGGGGTGCGCATGTCTGCCCATCCCATGTACTACAATGCCCAAAAAGCAGTAGAAACCCTGGGTTTACCCCAAACTCCCATTGATCAGGCTTTAGCCACTGCGGTGAACTGGTTTCGCCAGACCTATGCCTTAGGGTGATTCGCATCCTGCACCGCTGGAGAATGGGGCTGTAGCCCGTTTTAGCCCGTTTGGTCAGCTACCCCCAGCATCAGGGGTGTCCAGAATGACTTTTCACTGAAAGCGAAAGATTTAATGGAAGGTGCGGCGTTCCATGTCGCACTTCCACCTTAAGTTGGTAGCCCGGAATGCATGAAATCAGTATTATGAAAGAAACCTTGGACTTGGCGATCGCCACGGCCCAAGCCCGTTCAGCCCAACGGATTGATCACCTCACCCTGAAGATTGGGTTATTATCAGGAGTGGTGCCCGAAGCGCTACGGTTTGCTTTTGATGTGGTCGTCCAAGGAACGATCGCTGAAGGGGCTACGTTGGAAATTGAATTAATTCCGATTCAATGTCACTGTACAACCTGTAATCAACCCTTTGAACCTGAAGATGACTATCTTTATGAGTGTCCATCCTGCCATCAATTTAGTCATCGGGTCTTGAGGGGCCGTGAATTACAACTTGCAAGTTTGGAGGTATCCTAATGTGTCAAGATTGTGGCTGTAGTGTAGGGGGAGAGGTGAGAATTCAAGCAGAGCATCAAGAGCATTCTCACGCCGTCAATGGTTCTCATACCCATGAGCATTCTCATGGGGTCAATGATTCTCATACCCATTCCCATGAGCATCCTGCCCCATCCCATCACCATCACGATGGGACGGATCAGACCCATTCCCACCATTCCGATCGTCCCCATATTCACCCGAAGCGCCAAACTATTAGCCTTGAAACTAACATTTTGGCGAAAAACGATCGTTTGGCTGAGCGCAATCGTGGCTATTTTCTAGCTAAAAACCTGACGGTTTTTAATCTCTTATCTTCCCCTGGATCCGGTAAAACCGCTCTGCTTGAGCGCACAATTACAGACTTGCAGGAACAACTCAAGATCGGCATCATTGTGGGGGATTTAGAAACCGATAATGATGCAGAACGGCTCCGTAAAACGGGCGCACCAGCGGTACAAATTCTTACCGGTACCCTTTGTCATTTAGAAGCCGACATGATTCTAGAGGCAGCCCAGAAACTGCCATTAGACACCTTAAATATGCTAGTGGTGGAAAATGTTGGCAACTTGGTGTGTCCTGCTGCCTACGATCTCGGTGAAACGGTACGAATCGCTCTGTTATCCGTGACCGAGGGAGAAGACAAACCCCTCAAATATCCCACCCTATTCAAGTCGATCGATTTGGCGATTATTACCAAAATAGATTTAGCTGAAGCGGTAGGATTCGATCGTTCTAAAGCCATTACCAATCTGAAGCGTATGGCTCCTCAAGCAGAAATTTTAGAAGTGTCTGCCCGCACGGGGGCCGGGATGCAAGCTTGGTATACCTATCTCAGCCAAACTTTATCCCAAGCGGGCGGTAAAGCATTGGCTGTGGCCTAGGGTCTGCTAACCAACGGTGAGACCGGTGAGACAAGACTCAGGTGCGCCGCTGGCGAAACTCCGCCGGAGACTCCCGGAGGGGTTGCTCTGGATCCCAGATCCCCAGACCCAACAGCCGAGCTTTGTGCTGAGCATGGCCCAAGACCTCCTCATACCGCACATTAGGAAAGTAGGAATTGGCGAGGGCTTGCCCAGCAGCTACGATCGTTTCATTGAGTAACCCTTGATCTGTCCAGACATAGGCGAGAAGACGATCGTAGCCATCTTGGATTTGGGTGTCAAAACTCAGCAAGACCAAACGATCGCTCGGGGGAAGACGAGAGGAGGATCCCAGACCCACTTGCTCCGCCACAAATTGCTGAGCAGCTTTCCCCCAAGGATCTTGGTCTAAAGCCGGTGCATCAATTCCAATCAAACGAACTCTAACCCGCTGTCCTTGCCAATCCGGAAACTCGCCGCCGATCGCCTCCACCCCAATCGCCTCTAGGGTATTGCCATTCACCACCTCTTGAACATTCATCCAATACCCCTGCTTGGGCATCGGCAGGGTTTGACAACTGCTCAGGGTTAAACCACTACAGAGGATCAACACACCACAGCATCGTAGGATAGCCCTCAGAAGTGTTACATTACGGTATAAACGGTTCATTGAATTGATCATGTCCTTACCTCCCGCCAAGACCCCGCTATACAATCATTCTCTCACTGCCATTGAAGCCTGGCTACGCGATCGGGGTTGCGAACAAGATGAGCAGCAACGCAATTGTTGGCAAGTTAAGCACACGGACTGGGAAGCCGACATTGAAATGGATATTGAAGAAATAGTGGTTCGCTACCAAAGCTTTCAGTCCGACCAAACCATACAGCGATCGTTTTCCTATGCCCTCTGCCGGGAAGATCTCGATGCCGTTATCTTCTCTGGTCCTTAGGTACAGTTTTGAGTTTTGAATGATGAGTTTTGAGTTCTCTTTTCTAACCCATCTCACGGGCTTTCCAGGGAAGAGTGCGGCGCTTTTACGCCTTAAGTTGATAGCGACCTCACTCATAACTTAAAACTCATAACTCGTAACTTACTTCAGGTGAGGGGTCAACATCGCCTCAATTTTCGGCTTGGCCACCGCACCCTCAATCCGATCGAGGATTTCCCCATTGCGGAACAAAATCAGCGTGGGAATGCCTTCAATTTTGTATTCGGTCATGGTGCTGGGATTCGGATCCACCTCTATCTTGCAGACCTTTAAACGATCGCCATAGGTCTCCGCTGCCCAATCCATCAAAGGCGCAATCAAACGACAGGGCCCACACCAGGGAGCCCAAAAATCAACCAGAACAAGCCCTTCAGCTTGCAAAACAACAGCATTAAAGTCTTGATCTGAAAGGTTTTGAACACTACTCATGACAGTAATCAATAGTTCTAAAGTTGGTTTTCTGACGAGAGGAAAAAGGACAAGATGTACAGCAGTCCTCAATCAGTTGCCAGGACTAGACTGCTGAAACCGTTGTGTGGTCCGGTGCACACTACACAGATCCCAAATTTTTGGGGTCTGTGACAGCCCTACCCTTCCTTGACCTGGAGCCCAGATCAAGGAAGGGTAGGTGCTATACCTACCCTACCAGATGGGGGGTGCCCATTTCAGAGCTTGATTTCAATGGATAAAGAATACCAGTGCTCAGGAAAATTTTGAGGCAGAGACCTGCAAAATCTCCTAAACCCAGTGTAATGTCGCCCTATAGCTGATCAATTTCAGCCTTGAGCTTGGCCAGTTCATCATCTACCCCTAGATCAGCACTACTCGCTGCAGGCAAGGAGGCAGCCGGTGTAGCGGATCCCCCTAGCATTTGGGCCTTGAGACTAGCAAGTTCGTCATCCACATCACTTCCGGCTTCCAGGGCGTAAAACTGACTTTCTAAGTCAGTTCCCCCTAACTCAATCCCGGCTTGGGAACGAGCCTCTAGCTCCAGCACTTTTTCTTCCATGCGCTCAAAGGCAGCCATGGCACTGCTGGTGTTCATGCTGCTGACGGTGCTAGATAATTGCTCCTGTACCTTCGCCGCTTGGGCTCGGGCTTTGAGCATATTTTTCTTGGTCTTCGCCTCAGAAATCTTGCCCTCGATCGCAATCAAATTTCGCTTGAGCACATCAACTTGAGCGGTTTGTTGATCCAGTTGCTGCTTCAAGGTAGCGGCAGCTTCTGAATAACTTTTTTTGCGCTGAAGCGCTTGACGGGCCAGATCTTCGTCTCCTTTCTGTAAAGCTAACTGGGCCCGCCGTTGCCAATCATTGGCTGCGGTCATATTTTGGCCATACTGAGCTTCTGTTTTCTTTTGAGATGCAATGGCCCCCGCTACGGCAGTCCGAAGTTGTACAATGTCTTCCTGCATATCAATGATGGCTTGCTCTAGGATCTTTTCTGGATCCTCGGCTTTGCTCACCATATCGTTAACGTTGGCGCGAACCACGCGATTGAGGCGTTCAAATAATCCCATGACCGTCTGCTTCCTTAAATGGTTGCTATATGGCTGCTATGTCCATGCATTTTGCTTCAGTTTAACCTACCGAGCGGCCAATCGGCTCATCTGATTTTCTGCGCCAATTTTACCGCAGGGCATTCGACAATCCCGGAATTGCCTCATGTGATTGCCTCATGAAATTCCCTCTTGACGCTCCTCGGTCTTGTTCTAGATAATGCAACTCTAGGGGTAAATAAGTAGTTAATATTTACCAATCCAAGCAGATCTCACCCTGTAGAATTCTGCATTCCACCTTCAGCATTATTTATGATTAGGTACCTAAGGCATGACCATCGAAGAATTTAAACCTGGTTTAGAAGGAGTACCCGCAACACTCTCCAGTATTAGCTACGTAGATGGTAAACAAGGCAAATTGGAATACCGAGGTATTCCAATTGAAGATCTTGCCAGGCATAGTAATTTTTTAGAGACCACCTACTTATTGATTTGGGGAGAACTACCGAGTCGTAAGGAACTGGAAGATTTTGAGCATGAGGTACACTATCATCGTCGCCTCAAGTATCGCATTCGGGATATGATGAAGTGTTTTCCCGAAAGTGGGCATCCCATGGATGCACTTCAATCCTGTGCGGCTGCTCTGGGCCTCTTCTATTCCCGTCGTGCCTTAGACGATCCGCAATATATTCGAGATGCGGTAGTGCGTCTAGTCGCTAAGATTCCGACCATGGTGGCAGCCTTTCAATTGATGCGGAAGGGAAATGATCCGGTACAGCCCTCCGATGCCTTAGATTATTCTGCCAATTTTCTCTATATGCTCAATGAGCGGGAGCCGGATGAGCTTTCCGCTCGGATCTTTGATATTTGCCTCATTCTTCATGCAGAGCATACGATTAATGCCTCCACCTTTTCAGCGATGGTGACCGCTTCGACCTTGACGGATCCCTACGCTGTGATTGCCTCTGCTGTGGGCACCTTGGCGGGGCCCCTCCATGGTGGAGCCAATGAAGAAGTGCTGGAGATGCTAGAAAACATTGGCTCGGTGGAGAATGTGCGTCCCTTTGTGGAAGATTGTATTGCCAACAAACGGAAAATTATGGGCTTTGGGCACCGAGTCTATAAGGTCAAGGATCCCCGGGCGGTGATTCTCCAGGAGTTGGCAGAACAACTTTTTGAACGTTTTGGGAGTGATTTGTACTACGGCATTGCGTTGGAACTGGAAAAAGTGGTTTCGGAGAACCTGGGACACAAAGGGATTTACCCCAATGTGGACTTTTATTCAGGTCTGGTGTACCGCAAGTTGGGCATTCCTACTGATTTATTTACCCCCGTCTTTGCCATTGCACGGGTTGCGGGCTGGTTAGCCCACTGGAAAGAACAACTGGGGGAAAATCGTATTTTCCGACCCACTCAAATTTATACCGGTGAACATAATCAGTCCTATGTGTCCTTAGAGAAACGACCCGATAAGTTCCCCAGTGATTTGCTTCCCCTGAGCGAAGAGGATTAAGCGATCGTTCCGGTAACTTGCTGGAGTTGCTGGGCAAATTCAACGTGGAGTTGATGGCTCGCTTTATAGGCCAAAATATGTCCCACGGGAATCCTGCCCAGTAGACTGAGATCGCCCATTAAGTCCAAGATCTTATGGCGTACCGGTTCATTCTCGAAGCGCAAGGGGGGATTAAGCCAACCCGTTTGATCACAAACGATCGCATTTTCTAAGCTGCCCCCTTTAATGAGTCCGGCGGCCTGGGCCTGCTCAATTTGTTGACGAAAGCCAAAGGTTCGCGCTGGCGCAATCT
>JBEAPM010000130.1:0-7593 GCA_041164445.1 Cyanobacteriota bacterium | reverse complement strand
AAGAAATTGAGGAGCCCTCCGAGACAAGGTCAGCGTAGTCGCAGAACGGAACCGTGCACATTCGGTTCCGGCGCGTCATAGCCTCTAATACAGAGGCACCGAACTATCAATTTCCTTGCTCCAAGCCGCAATACCACCGGTAACATTTGTCCCTTCAATCCCTTTTTCTTTCAGGAGTGCCAGGGCCTTAGCCGATCGCCCACCCAATTTACAATGGGCAATTAAACGCTTATCCCCAAGGGCTTCTTGGATCTTAGCGATGCCGCTTCCATTTTCAATATCGGGCAAAGGAACCAACAAGGAACCCGGAATTTGCGCAATTTCATATTCATGGGGATTACGCACATCCAGTAACAAGAAATCCTCGGCACCACTGTCTAAAAGGGATTTGAGATCGTGTACCGTCATTTCGGGGATCGTGTTTTGGGCTGCTTCTTCCATTGCTTTAGCCTGAGGAATTCCACAAAATTGTTGATAATCAATGAGCTTTTCGATAACCGGGCGTTCCGGATTGGGACGAAGTTTCAATTCCCGAAACTTCATATCTAAAGAATTATAGAGGAGTAACCGTCCACTTAAGGTTTCCCCTTTGCCGAGAATAATTTTGACCGCTTCGGTGGCCTGAATCACCCCAATCAGTCCGGGTAAAATCCCCAGCACACCGCCCTCCGCACAGGATGGAACCATGCCTGGTGGCGGCGGTTCAGGATATAGATCCCGATAGTTGGGGCCATCTTCGTAATTAAACACGGTGGCTTGCCCCTCAAACCGGAAAATAGAACCATACACATTCGGTTTATTGAGCAGCACACAGGCATCATTGACTAAATAGCGCGTAGGGAAATTATCCGTACCATCGATCACCACATCATAGGGGCGAAAAATGTCTAAGGCATTTTCAGAACTGAGTTGGGTATTGTAAAGGTCTACCTGACAATAGGGGTTAATTTCATGAATGCGATGTTTCGCAGATTCAATCTTCGGTTTCCCCACCCAAGAGGTGCCATGGATGACCTGCCGCTGCAAGTTCGAGCTATCCACTACATCAAAATCGACAATTCCGATGCGGCCCACTCCGGCTGCTGCCAAATATAAGAGCAGGGGTGATCCCAGACCGCCCGTGCCAACACAGACTACACTGGCCGCTTTGAGTCGCTTTTGTCCCTCTAGTCCAACTTCCGGCAAAATCAAGTGCCGAGAGTAACGGGCGTAATCATCTTGGGTTAATTGGGTTTGGCTTGTATCCAAATTGAGCATAATGGCCTTCGCTTTATCAATAAGAAATCATTAAGTTTCCCTGTTCCTTGCAATTAAGGGCGACATCTTACCCCGTCCAGTTTGCAAACCAGTAGTCAACCTAACTCAGCAGTTCTAATTCATCTTCCCGCAAATGAGCTTTGAACTTGGAGCTAAAAGCAACTTGAATAGGCAAGTTAGCACTAATAGCTGTTCCATTCCACTCATTGGCCAGTGCCGAAACTTCCCCTTCCGTTCCTTGTAGGTCAAAGGCTTGGTTACGATGCTGAGGATGATGATAGACAACAACAGATTCTTTGACCCGTACACGATCGCCAATTTTCATAAGCCAACTTAAACTCCTTCAAGACGGCTTCCCATTCTCTCATAAAACTGGGACAAGCGGACTTGGGAAGTATTTCAGAATTTCAGCCCCTAACCATTTTGGCGATACCGCAACCTTAAGGGGGCAAGGCTTGAATGTAACGCTTTTAGACTGATGAGATTGCAAGGATGACGCACCCTAGGCCCTGTCGCCTGGAGTCGATCGCCTACCTATAAGACTTGTTAAAAACGGAGAGGGGGGGATTCGAACCCCCGGATACGCCTTACGATCGTATCAACAGATTAGCAATCTGCCGCTTTCAACCACTCAGCCACCTCTCCAGGTTGAAAATTAGGGTAAATATAAGGACAGGTAAGTTTTTTCTTACGCTAGCCTAGGCTGCTATGCACTTTTATGAGCTTTCTAACTATAGCAAGACTCCTTAAATTTGGGAAGTCCTGCCCCTCAAGTTTTCCAGGGGTGAACAAGGGCTGAATTAACTACTGGTCAGTTGCGTCCAATAGCGATCGTAGAGTTGCCCGATCTCAGGGGCTAAGGGGGCTATGCCTTCGCATTTCGCTAAAATTTCTGGGGCGGGGAACAGGGTGGTATCGTTCTGAAACTCCGCAGGTAAACGATCGTAGGCGGCCTGGCTCGGGGTCGCAAAAAATAAGCGTTGCATCAGAGCCGCTGAGATGTCTGGATCCGCAGTTAAGTTCATCCAAGCGTAGGCTGCATCCACATTGGGGGCTCGTTTGGGAATCACCAGGGTATCGGTCCAGAGGGATGAGCCACTTTGGGGCACAATATAGGCGAGGTCTTCGCTTTCTTCTAGGGCGGTGCTGGCATCTACGGAGTAAGCCATGGAAATCCACAAATCCCCGGCCACTAACTGTTCCCGCCAGGCATCTGTGGTAAAGCTGGCAACGGCGGGTTTGAGGCTCAATAAGACTTGATAGGCTGCTTCGATCGCTTTGGGATCTTGGGTGTTGTAAGAATAGCCTAAGCCTTTGAGGATAGATCCCAGGGTCTCCCGCACATCGTTGAGCAGGGTAATACGTCGGGTCAGATCGCCTACGTTGCTCCAGAGATCTGGCCAATCTTCTAGGGGCTTAGAAATTAGGCGGGTATTGTAGGTTAGGCCGGTGGTGCCCCAACTAATCGGAAGACTGTAACGATTGCCCGGATCATAGGCGGGATCTTGATAATTGGGGAAAAGCTCATCTAAGCGCTCTAAGCGATCGTGATCGAGGGGAAGCAGTAAGTCCAACTCAATCATTTCCCGCACCATATAATCGGAAGGATAGATGATGCTATAGTTGTCCCCGCCTCCAGCCTGAAGTTTGGCTAACATCGTTTCATTGGAGTCATAGATGTCTACCACAACGTCAATGCCCGTATCTTCCGTGAAGCGCTGGGTCAATTCCTCGTCAATGTAGCCCGCCCAAGTGTAAATATAAAGCCGATTGCTATTGCTGAAGACCCTCGTCGGTGGGCGACGAAAACCTCCCCGCATCCGTACACACCCGGAGAAGGCTAATCCCAACACAGCGGATCCTGATGCCTGCAAAAAGCGCCGACGGCTCCGAGAAAAACGGTGGGGTTGCGGGTAGATCTGACTTGAAGACTCTGAGGACAAAGAAGCGCCCATAGGTTTAAGCTATCTCTAGGCTGCTGAAGCCGCTAACATCAAGCCATCCTGGGGATGCCAGGAGACATACACTGGAGTGGAGGGGGCTAAACTCCCCCCCCCCTCCGATTGACGCACCACAAGGTGATCGCCGCTGAATAATTGCACCACATATTGCTGGTGGGTGCCCAGATACATCACCTGCTGCAAAGTTCCTTGAAAACAGTTCACCGCATCCACAGGCTTAAGGTTCAAGCTAATTTTTTCCGGACGAATACTCAACATAACAGCAGAATCGCTCGCTAGGGTTGGCAACGGCTCGGCATTGGATTCCACGACAATACACAACCCCTTCTCGGTATTCACGATCGCACTGGTGCTACTTTTTTCTAGCTTGGCCTTGCCCTGCAGGAGATTGGTATCCCCAATGAAGTCTGCCACAAAAGGAGTCTGGGGACGATCGTAAATAGAGCGAGGGGTGCCCACTTGTTCCACATAACCATGATTCATCACCGCAATGCGATCGGAAAGGCTGAGGGCCTCTTCTTGATCGTGGGTGACCATGACAAAGGTCAGCCCTAACTCTCGATGTAGGGTGCTCAGTTCCATCTGCATCTCTTTGCGCAGTTTTAAGTCCAGCGCCCCCAACGGCTCATCCAAGAGCAGAACCGCAGGCCGGTTGACCAACGCCCGCGCCAAGGCAACTCGTTGTTGTTGTCCGCCGGACAGTTGGTTGGGGTAACGGCTAGTCATGCGTTCCATCTGTACCAGATGAAGGGCATGGCGCACCCGATCTTCCCGTTCTGGAGCGGGACAATTTTTAACTTTGAGACCAAAGGCAACATTTTCTGCCACCGTCATGTGCCCAAAGAGGGCATAACTTTGGAAGACCGTATTGACCGGACGACGGTAGGGAGGGGTATGGCTCATATTCTCCCCTCGAATAAACACATCCCCTTGGCTCGGTTGTTCAAAGCCCCCAATCAGTCGTAGCGTTGTTGTTTTGCCACACCCAGAGGGGCCCAAAATACTGAAAAATTCACCGCGCTGAATTTCTAAATTAATCCCTGCGACAGCAGGCTCACCATTGTAGAATTTCGTAATGTCCCTTAATGCCACATCCACAGGTTGAGGGGTGGCCAGGGGGGATGCGGCCGTAGCTGTCACAGGCTGAGACATAGTGGTAGATCCCTCTCCCTCCGAGTTAGGGTTATTTTAGAGGGGAAATGTCAGAGGGGCAAGATCAGCTCGGATTGCCGGATTGCCGGTGTCAGCCCTGCGGCTTTAATCTTGAATAGACTGCTCCGGCAGAGGCTGTTCCACTCACTCCATCGATCTGTTCTACCTGCATACCTTCACGGGCTGCTTGCCACGGACAGCGAAAAAATGTAATAGAAGAGTGCGCTGCACCCTTCCGCTTTCAGTCGGTCACCCACGGGCAGCTTTACTGCGAGTTTACTTTGAGATCGTTAAGGAAAAGGGCAAACTGGTGCCTTGACGATCGCCTACATAAATCTTATACAGACCTTCTGGCCAGTGCCCTGCGGTATGGAGTTGATTGGTATTCGCATCGCGCAAGACACAAAAATCTGAAGGCCCGTCAATCCAAATGGTGGCATCTGCTGCCGTATCTACCGACACATCAAGATAGCTCGCCTGATCGAGATTCATTTCTAGATCGGGGGTAGCGGGAATAGTCCCACAGGAGCTAGACACATTTCCCCCCGTGCTACCGTTGATGGTCACCGGTAAATCGTTTAAGGACAAGGGAACTGCGTTGGCAATAGGGGTTAAGCTGAGCCCGAAGACGATCAGGGCTGCGGGGAATGCATTTAGATAGGATAATTTCATGGTAGCTCCTCCTCTAGACTGACCACGGTGACCGCTAAGACGGTTTTTTCTTGACGAAGTGCCTGAGCGATCGTTTTTCTATTCTCAGTATGGCAATGGGATGGCACGATGAGGGTTACAATGTGTACCTTTCCTATCTGTCCTGTGGTTCATCTGGTCTGGGTATGATTTTTAGACCCTTTTCGTTTCAAGGTGCCAAGCAATGGCTAAATCGGCTAAATCATAGGTTACCCTTAATTCTTTGTGCAGTGGTCTTGTGGCTAACCGCCACCATCAGCCCCCTCTACTCCCAAAGCAATCCGACCGATGATTACACGCCCCTCGAAAAGATCGAACAGACGGGGGCTCCCGTTGTACTGGGGGATGACACCTTATTCTATATCCAGGCCAGAATTGGCTCCTTTTCGCCGGAGTTTCGCGCCCAAATTGTTTCGACCCGCCTTAGTGCCTTAGCTAAACAAACGGAAATTAGCCTAGATGCCCTGGGTCTCGTTGACAATGATCTCACGGAAACCCTTGACATTGTAGTCGGAGAGCAAACCCTGGTCACGATCGCTGATGTGGATGCGGTGGCAGCCGGTCAAACCCGTCAACAGTTAGCTAGCGAATATTTGCCTATCATTCGAGATTCGATCGCAGCCTATCGATCTGCCTATGGTCTGCGCAACATTCTCCTCGGGGTTCTCTATACCTTCATCGCCACGGCAATTATTGTCATTATCTTTCTTGCGACCAATAAATCTATTCCTCTTCTCTATCGACAATTGCGACGGTGGAGAGGCACCCGTATTCGTGCCTGGGTGGTTTTAGGAACTGAAATTCTCTCTGCTAAGCGGGTTGTTGATCTCATTTCAGAAGTGATTCGGATGGTTCGGTTTGCCTTATTCCTGACCATCCTGTATGTCTATGTGAACCTGGTCTTAAGTTTCTTTCCCTGGACAAAAGGGCTAGCCAGAGTCCTTTTTGGCTATATCTTAGGGGCAATTGACACGCTCATCCAGGGCTTTTTGGATTATGTGCCTAATTTATTCTTCCTCGCCCTTATTTTTTTCTTTACCTCCTATACACTGAAAATATTTCGATTTTTGTTTACGGAAATTGAAAACAATCACATTTCTTTTCCTGGATTTTATGCGGAGTGGGCAAAACCCACCTATAAGCTCGTTCAGTTTTTAATCTTAGCCTTTGCCGCCACGATCGCGTTTCCCTATTTACCCGGCTCTGAAACCCCCGCCTTTCAGGGGATTTCGATCTTTTTAGGGGTCTTAGTTTCCTTAGGATCCTCCGCAGCGGTGGCCAATGTCGTTTCTGGGGTGATCTTGACTTATACCAGAGCTTTTTTAGAGGGGGATCGGGTTAAAATTGATGAAACGATCGGAGATATTGTTGAGAAAAACTTATTTGTTACCCGAATTTGTACCGTTAAGAATGTTGTAATTACGATTCCTAATGCCTCAGTGTTAAGCAGTCATATTATTAACTATAGTGCAGCCGTTAGCGATTCAAAAATTCCCCCTTTAATTCTGCACACGACGGTAACCTTAGGATATGATGTTCCTTGGCGCAAAGTACATCACGTTTTAAGCCAATCAGCCCTAGCCACTTCAGAAATTTTAGCCGACCCCCAACCTTTTATTTTACAAACTAGCCTAGATGATTTTTATGTGAGTTACGAGTTAAATGCCTACACGAAATCTCCAGGTAAAATGGCGAAGATTTACTCCGAGTTGCATCAGCAGATCCAGGATCAGTGTAATACGGCAGGGATTGAGATTTTATCCCCTCACTATCGTGCAGTCCGCGATGGCAATGCCATCACCATTCCCGAAGACTTTTTAGGGTCATCGTGATCTGCCCGAGAGTTTCGATCTGCCCGCCAATCGATCCTCCAGCATTCCCCCTTAGGGCTTTTTACTGAAAGCGAAAAAATTTAAGGGAAGAGTGCGGCGCTTTGCGCCGCACTCTTCCGCCTTAAGTTGGTAGCCCCCCTTAGGATCCCTCGGCACAACGACACGCAGGGATTATGGTAGAAGCTGGAATCGGCTAGAAGCTTGGTCGCATCGGCATTAGAGCAGCATTTTCTGATTTTATAGCAATTTTGCAACTCTCTAAAAACCTTCCTGATCGGTTCAAGCTCCATGAGTAAGTTGGAGTGAGCGCCATTACAACAGTAGGAGAGAGCCATGTACACCTTGATTTCCGTTGAGTCTCCCTGGACTACCATCGTTATCTATCGCGGTAGCGGTCGTGTAGAATCCTAGGCCTACTGTGTTCAACTCCGCTGTTTGAGTTTGTCCAGTCCCTAGACCGATCGCTAGAGCTTTTTGCCAATTTCTCAATTTCTCAGTAGGCGAGTGTTCCAACCTCCTCTTCAGGTTATGATAGAGGGATTAAGGTTCTGTGTTCGTATGAGATGTTTGCGTTGTACAAGCATCTTTAGTTTTCTGTCAGGGTGTTCTGCCCAAGCCACTGGACTTGGGAATGGGCTCGATCAGTCCTATGCCGTTGATTATGGGGTTAAGAACACCAAGTGTCTGCAAATGTTTCGGCT
>JBEAPM010000129.1:0-14040 GCA_041164445.1 Cyanobacteriota bacterium | reverse complement strand
TTGCCCAGGTTTCTGGGGCCAGTCCTCAAATTACCGGGGACACGGGGCGCAAAAATGTCGCCGTCATGAATCTCGTCATTCCCCAAAGTACGGATCAACCCAAAGCGGCACTGGATTTTGCCCTGTTTGTGACCAATACCGAAAATCAATTGGCCTTTGCCCAGGCGGCGAATGTTTTACCCTCCACCGTAGAAGCGGTCATCCAATATGAACAGGCCCTCGAAACCGCATCGCCGGACGAGACTCCGGCCCTCCTGCAGGCTCGTCAGGTGAGTGCCGAGCAACTCGAAGACGCGGAGGTTCTGGTGCCCGCCCTCGAAGATGGCAACGTCTTACAACGGGTCATCTACGAAAACCTACAGGCCGCAATGTTAGGGGAAAAGACCGTAGAGCAAGCCCTGACGGATGCAGAGCAGGACTGGAACGATCGCCCTTAGGTAATCTTGGCAGGGACGGAATACGGTTCACCGGCCGCCCGCAGGAGGAACCCCAAATTCAGACCATAGGGGCAACCGCCCCCGATCGTGAGCGGGATCTCCGATAGCACGGGTTGCAGCCTTACGATATACTGCATTTGTCTAGAGGATACGGAATCGACATTGAAGAGACCATCCTGACCCAGACTATGCAATCGCAGCAGTTAAGAGGAAAAATCTAAGTTATGGCTTACGAACTACCACCTTTACCCTTTGGCTACACCGATCTTGAGCCCCATATTTCTAAAGCGACCCTGGAATTTCACCACGATAAACACCATGCTGCTTATGTGACCAACTTTAACAAAGCAGTCGAAGGTACAGAATGGGATAGTCAACCCCTAGAAGCCGTGATCAAAGCGATCGCTGGTGATGCCTCCAAAGCAGGAGTGTTTAACAACGCCGCCCAAGCCTGGAACCACACCTTCTACTGGAATAGCATTAAGCCCGGTGGCGGTGGCACCCCCAGCGGCGCACTTGCCGACAAAATCACAGCGGACTTTGGTAGCTTTGAGCAATTTGTAGAAGCCTTCAAAACCGCTGGTGCAACCCAGTTTGGCAGTGGTTGGGCCTGGTTAGTGGTGGACAATGGCACCCTGAAGGTGACCAAAACCGCAAATGCCGACAACCCCCTCACCAGTGGTCAAACCCCCTTGTTAACCATGGATGTTTGGGAACACGCCTATTATTTGGACTACCAGAACAAGCGCCCAGACTACATTTCCACCTTCCTCACCAGCCTCGTCAACTGGGACTTTGCCGCCCAAAACTTTGCTGCTGCTTAGACCGTTGACTCGTGTTGGGTGTCGAGTGCTAAAGCTGAAGGTTTGACCCCAAATCCCCCCTCGGAGGGGGAGGGGTCAGCAACCCTGCTCTTAAGACCGAAACCGAAACCATACGGAATTTCAAAAGCAGTTCAGTTCAAGAAAACTCACGTTCAACATTGCTTTAGGAGAAATTTCCCCCCTAGGGGTCGAGCAGAAACGGGGATCCCATCTCATTCCCTCAATTTCGCCTGCTCAACTTCTCCGATCCTCTAATCCCTATTCCCTAACCCCTACTACCCCCTCCTCATCTAACTGTGACCGCTGTATCCACCCCCTTATCTTTATCTGCTATTGTGAGTAGCCTCGGCGATCGTCCTGATCTGTTGGGTCGCTTTGGACGGTTTGGGGGCAAATATGTCCCGGAAACCCTCATGCCTGCTTTAAGCGAGTTGGAAGTTGCCTTCCACGCAGCGATCGAGGATCCGGCCTTCCTGGCAGAATATCACCATTTTTTGAAGGACTATGTGGGTCGTCCCAGTCCCCTCTATTTCGCAGAGCGACTCACGGAACACTACCGCCGTCAACAACCCAAGGGCAGTGTTGGCGATGGTCTCGAAATTTATCTCAAACGAGAAGATCTGAACCATACCGGAGCCCACAAAATTAATAACGCCATTGGCCAGGCACTCCTGGCCAAACGCATGGGCAAGCAAAGAATTATTGCCGAAACCGGGGCCGGACAACACGGCGTTGCCACCGCCACGGTCTGCGCCCGCTTTGGCCTCGATTGCGTCATTTACATGGGCATCCAGGACATGGAGCGTCAAGCCCTGAACGTCTTTCGGATGCGCTTGATGGGAGCAGAGGTTCGTCCCGTAGAGGCTGGCACCGGTACCTTAAAAGATGCCACTTCAGAAGCGATTCGGGATTGGGTGACCAACGTGGAAACCACCCACTACATTCTCGGCTCCGTAGCGGGACCCCATCCCTATCCCATGATGGTGCGGGATTTTCACCGCGTGATTGGTCAAGAAACCCGCTCCCAATGTCAAGAAAAATGGGGCGGATTACCGGATATTTTGCTGGCCTGTGTTGGGGGCGGCTCCAATGCCATGGGGCTATTCCATGAATTTATTGAAGAGCCGACGGTACGCATGATCGGCATCGAAGCAGCGGGAGAAGGAGTCAGTACCGGTAAGCACGCCGCCACCCTCACGGAAGGGCAGGTGGGCGTTTTGCACGGTGCCATGAGCTATCTCCTCCAGGATGAAGAAGGACAAGTGGTGGAAGCCCATTCCATCAGTGCAGGTTTAGATTACCCCGGCGTGGGACCAGAGCACAGCTACCTCCGGGAAACGGGTCGGGCTGAATACTATGCGGTCACGGATCAGGAAGCCCTGAATGCACTGCAACTCCTCTCCCGTTTAGAGGGAATTATTCCAGCCCTAGAAACCGCCCATGCTTTTGCCTACCTAAACAAACTTGCGCCCTTGCTAAATAGCAGTCCCCGTATTGTCATTAACTGCTCTGGCCGAGGGGATAAGGATGTGCAAACTGTAGCCAAACATTTGTCTCTATGAACACCCTGCCCAGCAACTTAGACGAAACGATCGCTCAGGCCCGGGAAGCCACCCAAGCGGCCCTCGAAGCAGGCTATACCCGACTTCAGGTGGAAATCCTCATTCCGGAACTGAAAATCCAGCCCATTATCCAACAGTTTATTCAGCCCTTCACCAGCATGGGCTCTGAACTGCGGCTCTTTTTCCCCGATCCGGGGGCCGCAGCCCTAGCCCGCCGAGACTGGGGTGAAACCCCCTATGCGGTGCGGGGCATTGGCGAAATGAAAGCGGTTATTCTACCCGAAGAATCCCTTTTTATTTTTGTGGAACCCTCCTCCGTAGAGGTGGCGGAAGTCGAAAAACTCTGCGAAGCCGCTGGCGATCGTCCCGTGGTGTTCTTAAATCCCTGCCTAGAAGACGTAGCCACCGTGGGCATTGGCTACGCGGGACGACAACTCCGCGATCGTTTCCTCAGCAAAATTGAATCCTGCTATTACATGAAACCCCTAGAGGATGCAGCCCTCTTTCGCTGTTATCCCCAGCCCTGGCAAGTCTGGGAATCTAGCCCTGAGGATGATGCCCCCTATGTGCTCAAAGCAGAAGTACCGGAAAAGCCCGTAGGAGAAGCCCTCGATCGTTTGCTCTATGGCGATGAACAAGCAACCAGTGAGGCCTCTAGCAGTACAACAACCGCCCGCAAGCAGCCTGGACTGTTAGCAGACTTACAGCGCTTCTTTAGGGCTCTGAGTCAATAAATCTAAGTTCATTCATCAATGTTGCCCTAGGGTGCCTCGAAGTGCCCCGATCACCCGGTGGCGGTGGCGAAGTTCTGTGCCCCCCTACGGTGTTGGACGGTTGCATAGTGGTCAGAGGGATCCCGTTTTGAATTTTTTGAGATCCAGCGCGATCAAAATCATTTAATTTAAGGGTAAAGTAGCCATTACACTCACGTTAAGTGTGTACCCTGCCCTTACACCCCAGGACAACAATGAAACTTCCCAGCTTTATTTTGCTTGGTGCCCATAAAGGGGGAACAACCTCAATTCACGAGTATTTAGATCAACATCCTAATGTTTATCTTCCTCCGGTCAAAGGATTAGATTTATTAAAAGCCGTCAAATTTGAATCATTTGATGAACCAGCCGCTCAAGTCTACCTAGAGCAATTTACGGATGCCCCGGACAACATGGTGATCGGCGAAGTCTCCAGTACGTATTTACATCAACGAGAAAACTTTATCGAAAAACTGAATAGACTCCTGCCCAACACCAAACTCATTGCCATCCTGAGAAATCCTATCGATCGAGCCTATTCATCGCTGTTCTGGAAACACAAGTTTAAACCTGGAGAACTAGAGAATCTTGACTCAATCATTTTTCAACCCAAGTATTTAAATCCAGGCTGTTATGCAACCCACCTCACAAACTTCTTTTCCCATTGTGACCGTGAAAGATTTTTAATTTTGCTCTTTGATGACCTCAAGCGTAATCCTCAAGCCCTCATGTCGAGGATTTATGACTTTGTGGGCGTTGCTAGTGACTTTGAACCGGATACCCACCAAAAACTTCATTTCAATCCAACGGCTAAAGTGGATAATTGGTCTGCAAAACTCTTAAAACAGACCCAGACTTTAAATCAAGGTCTGAAACAGATTGTTCCCCCTAGCTTACGCAGTGCCTTGAGAGAAAAACTCCAGAAAAATACACAAGTCCAAAAGCCCACTCTTCCCTTAGCACTCCAAGCCAAACTAGTCGATTATTATCGAGATGAAGTCTATGCCCTAGAGGACTTAATTGGTCAAGATTGTTCCCATTGGCTCAAGCTTTAGGCACCCCAATTTAGACTGGCGGGCGACTGCGCCGCCCGTTATCATCCCTATTTGAGATGCCTCAGCATTAGGCTTTTTTGAGACGAGCATAGCGACCTAGGGCTAAGAGAGGGAAGTAGTGCTGATAGTAGTGATATTTCAGGTAGAAATGACCGGGAAAACCCGTTCCGGTGAAATAATCTTCATTCCAGCCCCCTCGGGACAGTTGCGTAGAGACTAAGTACTGCACACCGCGATCGATACTGTCCCACTCAAAGTCCTGGGTGGCACTTCCTGCTGCCAGTAAGCCAATAAGGGCCCACGCCGTTTGGGAGGCAGTGCTGTCCCCTTCTAGCTTTTTACGAGGCTCGTTGTAGCTCCAGCAGGTTTCGCCCCAGCCCCCATCCCTATTTTGGCAACCCGCTAGCCACTGGGCTCCCTTAGCGATCGTTCTGCGGTGTTCTTTGGGCTTGAGGAGGGCTAAGGCGGAGAGCACACCACTGGTGCCGTAGATATAATTTACGCCCCAGCGGCCAAACCAACTGCCGTCTTCTTCCTGTTGGTCAAGCAAGTAAGCAAGGGCACGATCGATGCGGTACTGACTCATGGGTAACTGGGTTTCGCCCCGCATTTCCAGTACCCGGGCCGTTACATCGGCGGTATTAGGATCAATCATGGCCTTGAGATCGCCGTAGGGCAACCAGTTTAGCCATTCGTGATCATTGTTAATATCAAAAGCGCCCCAGCCCCCTTCCGAGCACTGCATCGTGGCACACCAATCACTGGCCCGCTTGATGGCTTGGTATTTCCCTGCCTCATCCGCCAGCTTGACCTGATTTAAGGCCATCACCACCACCGCCGTATCATCTAAGTCTGGATAAAAGCGATTGTCAAACTCAAAGGCCCATCCACCGGGACTCCCCTGGGGATTTTTGAAAATCCAGTCTCCATAGTCCAGAATCTGTTTGCTTAAGAGCCAGTCCCCCCCCTTTTGCAGCGCTGGGGTAGTGGGATCCATACCCGACTCGACACAGGCCCGAATCACCCAGGCCGTATCCCAGACTGGAGAGATGCAGGGTTGTACATGATAGGTATTCTCGCCTTCAATGGAAAAGTTCTTCACTGCCTCCAAACCGCGATCGACAATGGGGTCTTTGACATCGTAGTTTAAGCTTTTCAGGGCTAACAGAGAATTGAGCATGGCCGGGATAATGCCACCCCAGTCCCCCGTGTCTTCCTGACGCTCCAGCAGCCACTGTTCCGCCGCTTTCAATCCTTCCTCCCGAAAGGGCACCAGGTTAAAGTCTTCCGCTACCTTAAAGGCTTGATCTAGGGCCAGGAAAATATCTGTCCAGTCATTATTGCTGGGTAGATCCACATTAAAGCGAGTACCGGGACAGTAGAGTTCATCCAGGTTGATGAGGGGATCCACGGGAAATACGGGCTTTTTGTCCAAGACAATCAGCAAGGGGATAGTGCTCCCCCGGGCCCAACTGGACATTTCGTACATGGGGAAGGAGTTTGGCAATAGCATTACCCAGGGGGGCAGAGAGGGAACCCCCCGCCAGCTAGAACAGCCAATTAAGGCTAAATGGATCTTTGTAAACACTCGGCTCTTGGTAACGCCACCTCGATCGAGAATGAAGGTGCGGGCCTTAGCCAAAGCCGGATCATCACTGGGAACCCCGAGTAACCGCAGGGCCATGTAGGACTCAATCGAAACACTGAGTTCCCCACCATCGCCATAAAACAACTCCCAACCCCCATGCTCCCGCTGGTGTTGGCGAAAATAGGTTTCTAATTTTTTCAAGGGGAGGCGGGCATCTGTGCCCCAAATTTTGTGCACCAGCAGGGCCTCCGCCGTAATGCTGGGGTTGGACTCTAATTCTGCCCACCAGTAGCCTTCGGGATATTGCAGTGAAAGCAAAAAATTTTGACAAGCAGCGATCGCTTTTTGCACGTTGTCCAGAGAAACAGCAGAATCGAGAACAGGGGCAGTAGACATACAACAGTTCAACTCAACAACTGGGGCTTATGATACAATACCTAGCTACGAACCGCAGGGTCAGGGATTCACGTTCCTCCGTTTAGAGTGTATGCAAAGATCCCCGCTTTCTCTTTGACTTTCAGTTCTCTTCCCCTGAAACCGGGGATCTAGATATAGTCACTAGATTCAGCTTTACACGGGGAATTAGCTCAGTTGGTAGAGCGCTGCGATGCTCTTCCAGAGCGGCTACGCCTACGCACCGCAGAGGTCAGGGGTTCAAATCCCCTATTCTCCATTTTCTGAAAGCCCAAAGAGAGGGATCGATCGAGGCTCCATCTTTGAGGCTCTCAAATAATGCGGACACCGGAACACGGGTTCCTCGGAAAATCCAGGTACCACTGACTTTATTGGGGTCTCGCTCAAGGATGGTTAATAAGTTGGGGAGCAACTGAAAACGCTGGGTAACCGTTTCGAGCAAGGTTTGATCTGATGGGATATTTGGTATAGAGATCGAGAACAACGTTTGGGGACGTAGCATTGCTCTTTCATCTTAACTCACCCCGATCGCTTATCCCAACCGTCCCCTTTAACGTTCAACGGCCAAGCTTAGACCCCGATCGCTTTGCACTTTGGGCGGGATCTGTGGATTGCAGATATAAAAAGTATCATGGGTAGTTTTTAGCGATCGCTGCGATCGTAGAGAATCATGATTTTACGCAGACAGGAACGATCGTGTATGGGACAAAAGCTTAAAGATAGTCATAAATTTCGGGAACTTTCAGGGTTCGAGAAGAATTACCAGTACGGATATAGAACTCCAAGCCTTTTTCTGAATTAAGGAGTGCCAGACGATCGCTTTTTCTGATATAAACCCCGCAAACGTCTTTATTTTGAATTTGAGCAAAACGAATTTTAATATAGGGTAAAAAACGTTTCCCAATTCTACTTTCAATTAATTGAATTAGATGCCGCTCAAACTTATCTAATGAACCATTTTTGAGACATTCTAAATCTTTTGCCATCCCAAAAATTTTACCATCATCCTCCACGCCAATCAAAAGAGTGCCCCCCTCAGTGTTCAGAAAAGCAGCGATCGTTTTTAAGACACTTAACTGCAAAGCAGGATTTTCTTTTTCTTGGCGAACATCCCACTGTAAAGTACTTTTAAACTCCACCCGATCGCTTTCTGTAGAAATTAAATCGGGAATAGGGCGGAAGTCACCAAGACTTTTGATCGTTGTGGTGAATCGCCTAAGCTGTCGTTCATCTAACCGTTTTAATAGATCGGCTTCACTCTCTGCAACATCAATCACCGTTTGATTGGCAATAGCGATCCATTGTCCCCAATATTGAAGTTCTAGGTTTGCTTTATGTTCTTCAAACCATTGCTCATTGGGACGATTACCCCAGCGCTCCAAATACGCGATCGCTTCCTGAATAGATTGATCCAGGACTGCAAAAACATTAGCCCCGGTCATGCTTTTATTGAGATAATCCCAGGCTCCTTCGCGGAAGGCACGACGGCAATCTTCAACGGTATCATTAGCCGTTAAAATGATAACCACAGCAGATAGATTCAGATTTTTGACGGATTGAAGAATGGTAAAACCGCTATCATCTTGTTCCATTCGCATATCAGCAATGATGACATCACAGGGGTTTTGTAACTTTGCCTGGACATCCACTGAATTAGTGGCCGTTTGAATATTGGTGTAACCAAACTCCTCCTGAAGCCATTCTAGAAGCTCCTTTAAGTAGCGTTGAGTATCTTCAATCACCAGTAAATGTACAGCTTTACGATCCATTAGAATTCTCCTTTGTTAAAAGTCTTGATTGGACAGATAGGGAAGATAAATCTGAAATCTGGCACCTCGCCCCGGATCGCCAACCTCACGGATATAGCCCCCCATCTTTTGTAACGTTTTGCGGGCAATAAACAGCCCCAATCCACTCCCTTTTTCCTCTGAAGAGGTGGTATTCAAGGGTTGGAAAATCCACTCTTTTTTATCTTCTGGAACCCCCTTGCCATTATCGGTAAGTTGAATAAACAGATATTTTCGATCGCCGGGAATTGTCGGCATGGCAATATCCATTGGATTACAGAGATCTTCAGATCGAATCCAGATACAGAAGTCACGATGTTCGGGATTTTGTTTCAGGGCATTTTCCACCAGTTCATTTAAGATACTCTTGATTTTTTCTTCATCACCATCAAACTCTGAGTCTAGATTTTGAATATTTAATTTGACTCTTGCTCGATCGATTCGGGGGGTATTAGACCAGTTTTCCGGTTGCCATTTTTCAAATAGTTTACGGACGGGAAAACGATGGCGACGAATTTTGATCCCTTCATTGATGGACTTGAGATCATTTAAGGCATTCTGGGTTAGTTCCAGTTGAATCAATAGCTTTTCAAAGCTTTGCTGTAGGGGGCTGTCGGCAGAAAGCTTACGCAGGATGCGTCGAGTTTTAGAAACGATCGTTGCCAGAATATTATTCACTTCATCTGCAATATTGTGAGCCGTTTTAGACACGACTGCTATTAAGTCCTGATAATTTTCACGGGGAATAGTAGCGATCGTTTCTTTCTCAGTGGCTTGTTGCCGGGTTACACTATTCTGCAAATCATCCAGGGCCGCCACAATTTCCTGTACTAAGGGATGTTCCCCCTCCACCTTACGGAGAATGCGTAGGGCAATACTTTTGAGAATCGCTACCTCATTACCAATTTTGTGATACATCGATCGATAAAGCATCGTCGTATCCCCCAGTGGGTTTTCCTCCCCTGCAAACAACTCATAGGCGGTTTCTGGATTGGCATTGAGCGCGATCGTTTTCATGGCTTTTGCATTTCTACTCAAATTTTGATCAAACAACACTTAAAAGAAGTTACGATCGTTCTTTCATCTTAACTCACCCCCGATCGCTCATCCCAACCTTCGCCTTTAACGCTCAACGGCAAAGCTTAGACCTCGATCGCTTTAGAGATAGCTTAAGTCATATCATCTACTGACTGATAAGTTAAGCCAGGAATATTCTTATAATGACGAATATTGTTCGTAAATAAAATGCGATCGTAGTCAATAGCAAAACTGGCAATGAGTAGATCAAAATCATCGACAATTTGACCTTGCTGACGTAGGCTTGCTTTAAGACGACCGAAATGTTCCAGCACTGAATCTTTAATTTCTAAGACCTTAGAGATTTGAACAAATTGGCGAAGACGATCGAGGTTTTTCTGCTGGTGATCAGGGGCTGAGTTGTAAGCACCATAGTATAGTTCAGCAACGGTGACTTGAGAAATGGTTAGGTTCTCAAATCCCAGGCTAAAAATCTTACTTCGGAAAGGTTCTCGGTTTTTAAGCCAGTAGATACAAACATCCGTATCCAGCAGGTACTTCATAAAGAATACTCACGGTGGCTGATGGAACGCGCAGTATAAATGTCATCAACAATGTCATCGGCATTGCGGGGATCGTCTTGCCATGCGCCACAGGTTACTGAAAGATCGGAGGGAGTAGGAGATTCTAATTGAGACTGAGAGAGTAGAAAATCAAGAAAGGTTAGAAGGATCTGCTGTTGTGGAAGAGGGAGGCGTTGAAGCTTTTGCCAGATTTGATTTTGAAGTGAAACAGGACTGGTTTGCATAATATATTTTGACAGGTTTAACGATCGCTCTTTCATCTTAACTCACTTGATCGCTCATCCCAAACTTCGCCTTTAACGCTCAACGGCCAAGCTTAGACCTCGATCGCTTTCTAATTTGGGGCGCGATCCTGTGTGTGTCAGTAAACGGGATCTGTGGATCGCTCTTAGGGTATATGGATAGCATATTGCAGTCGCTGCAGATGCCTGGGGAATGCTATGCTCGGTAAAGTGGCCATACCTGAACGGCAGATATTGACAGTTTAAACTGTTTGCTTTATCGTCGGTACCTCTACCGCCATCTTTTACAACTGCTGTTGACTGCGAAGGGTATAGTCTTGCAGCGATCGCGCCAATTATTGAGGAGAAACATAATAGAGACTTGGAAAGCTTATTGCAGGGAGGGGTTCAGATTACCGTAGAAACTCGTAACCCATCTCTCACTTTTTTGCACCGAGTGAAGTCCCAACAACATCGCAAGCCCAGTTTTCCCCAGACTCCAGACTCAGAGATCTCAAGATTTAATGCCCCTTCCAAGAAAACCGTCCCTAACTCGACCGAGGCATCCGAAGTGTCCCAGTGGAAGCGAATTCAAATTTTGCCAGGCTTAGAATTAAATATTCGTCAAGATTTTATACCACCAGTCACTGCCCAGGAACTTGAAAATTTGCGACAGTTAATGATCCATAAATTAGAATGCATTTTCCTGTCACGTTAGTTTTTCAGTGAATATCCATTGACACATGGGGATAGAGTACAAAAAGTATTATTTTAGTGTATATTATTTTTTGAATGGCTATAAAAATTTAAAGGATATATTTGGAATGGCACTTAAAGATCTTGGAGCAAGTCCCCTTCTCAACTTAGTTCATAAATTAGCAGGGGGTTTTTCCCGGAGCAAAGTTGCGGAACCGGCCCAAAAAAGTTTACCAGAAGAGTTGAGCAATATTTTGCATCAACAGATTGCTTCAATGACCGGCACTAAAAATTTCAAGGTTCTCTCCCACTACATTCAGCAGGAACCTTTTCGCCTCCATGGTCAGTTTGTCGTTCTTGATAAAGATGGAAACGTCATTTGTGACTATGAAATGAACAGCAAGCGTCTCACCTATCGGATGAGTGAGGATCAGAGTAAAGCGGCCTATTATCTCCAAAAATATGGGAAGCAAACCGGAACTGCTCCAGTGGTTCGTCCCATGGAGGATCTCGTTCCTGGTGTTGTGCTTGGAGGTAAGTACCGCATTGAATCCAAATTGGGGGAAGGTGGATTTGGCGCTACTTTTATTGTCAGTGATGAAAGTAAAAAGATCCGTAATACCTACGTCGCCAAGCTACAAAAACTCACGGGCGATCCTGCGGAAAATCAAGCATTAATCGAACGTTTTGAACGGGAAGCCACAGCCCTGCAACAGGTGGGCAGTAGCCATGGTCAGGTTCCTACTCTCTTTGATTATTTTGATGAACAGGGAAATTTCTTCCTGATTCAAGAACAGGTGAAGGGCCCATCGTTGCAATCAGTGTTTTTGGAAGGTGCGCGGCAAGGGCATCTGATGTCCAATGCCTATGCGATGAAGCTCACCATGGAGATTTTGGAAGTGGTGCAGTACATCCATAATCAAGGCATAATTCACCGTGACATCAAACCAGACAATATTATTTTGCGGGCAGGGGATGACAAACCCGTCTTAATCGACTTCGGCCTGATCAAGCAAACGAAAACAGGCGTGGAACTCAAAACTGGTACCATGGCTGGAACACCAGGCTATATGCCCCTAGAACAGCAAATGGGTAAGGCACTCTTCCAAAGTGATTTGTTTGCAGTGGGGATGATGTTCCTCCTCTTTACCACGGGTCGCCCGCCCCACAGTCTGGAACCAGATTTTAATACCATGAGTTTTGAGCTTAGCTGGGCAGAGGATTATTTGCCCCAACCTTTGTTGGAATGGGTAAAAGTGGCAACGGGGTTACGTCCCCAGGATCGCTTTGGTACTGCCACCGAGATGCGTCAAGCTCTGATCGATATTCGGGATCATGCTTTGCGGGTTGAAGGCTTTGAAAAAGCTTGGGAAATTCTTCAGGATGGTTCGGAAATTTCTGATTCGGATAAGCGAGGTCGCTCTACCCATGTGGATCTCGATGCGATCCAGACCACGGGAAGCTTTCAGTCGTTGCCGTCCCAGTTGGGAGAAATCATTACCACGCAAAAGGAGATGGATGCTTTTAATGCCTTAAAACGGGTGCTCGAACGGGCTGGCCGTGATAGTCAGCTTTTGGAGATGCATGATCAACCAGATTTTTGCGATATTCACTATCGTGGCCATCAGGATCAACTGATTGTACGGCTGTACTTTAATGATGAAGATAACCTTGCTTTTGCTGTGGTCAATGGTGATGGTACAGAAAACCGTTATGCCATTAGTACGTTGCGAGGAATTTCGCCAAAATCCCCGGAGGTTATTGCCCGTCTCGAAGCGGTGGAAACAGCCCTCGGCATCACCCAAGGCTCTACTCCCCAAAAACCGGATGATGAATATGTGCCGGAGAATGATGAGGATCTGGTGATTCAGGAATTTCGCCCAGCGATCGTTCAGCAATTAACCCAAATGTATGGGCCGGATTTCGAGCTTTTATCCCTCCACGTCGAAGATGAACCGTTCCGGATCTATGGGCAGTTCTCCGGGAAAGATCACACCGCAAATTTAGTATTTGACTATGAAGTGAAACATAGTGCTAAGGGTCAGATCGAGATGAGCTATCGCATGAATCCTGATTGTTTAGCCCAGCAACAAGCCGCCGAAAAAGCCCAAGAGCAAAAAGAGGATGAGTTAGCTCAGAAAGGAGTTTATACAGTAGAATGGCTTCAGCGCAATTTTGATTCTTTTTCAGAAGCAAAAGACCATTTTGGAATTCGTGCTAAGAGTTGGCAAAAACTTGCTGATGCTTTAGCCGCACAAAAGCAAGGTTAAACTTGCACCTTGGCAGTGGAGTTGCCTATCCTCTTTATGGTGTCCAGAGCCTTCACTGCACCACATTCATATTCCTGAGAAATCATTATTTAAGCCCATGAACATTTGGAAAATTGCGCCCGGGGAAAACGCCTATCAGTGGGAAGAATGTCGAGACCATGGTTTTATCGGCATTGGTTGGGATGAGCTTGGTTATATTCGGGGTGTGTCTTGGGAAGAGTTTGTTCACCGCTGCCAAGATGCCTATGGTCTTGCCGAAGAGTCCCTCAAAAATCAGGGTGTTTATCAAGTCTGGCGATTTGTCCATGAGATCAAAATTGGCGATCGAATTATTGCCAACCGGGGAACCCGACGCATTATTGGTATCGGAACTATTACAGGTGAATTATTTTGGGTCAAAGATGGTACAAACCGCCATAGACTCACAGTTCAATGGACGGATACTCAGGAATATGCGGTAGATGAACCCGGCTGGCGTAAAACTTTGATTCCACTTAGTGATGAGAAGTTTCAAGAGCTATGGCAAAGTCAGGGCAACATCTGGAAAGTGGCACCTGGAGAAAATGCTTCACAGTGGGCCGAATTTCAAGCAAAAAAATGTATTGGCATTGGCTGGGACGATATGGGGGACATTCGTGGCTTGAGCTGGGAAGACTTTGCAAAACAGGCAATGCAGACCTATAGCCTACAAGAAACTCAAATTAGGATCCATGGCGTGTACCAAATTTGGAAATTTGTGAACGATATCAAACCCGGCGATCAAATTATTGCCAATCAAGGAACCAAAAAAATTCTCGGCATTGGTACAGTTACTGGTGAAAGCTTTTGGGTAG
>JBEAPM010000128.1:0-3301 GCA_041164445.1 Cyanobacteriota bacterium | reverse complement strand
AAGCAATCTGCATAGGGAGAAGGCTGGGCCTTAATGGTCTTCAAAAGGGTTTCAAGTTCTCCGTGTCCTTCAATATGAGTAAAATAACAAGCTACCTGAATCGAAAAAGCCGGTGATTCCTGTTCAATTTGGATAAATTCACAGGTTTGCTTCAAGCCTAACGTATCCTTAAAAACAGTACAAAGACACTGATTCAGAAACTCTAATCGACTTGCTTCCCCCTCTTGATCGAGATCAAGAATAATTCCTACCTGATCAACTTGTCCCTTTTCAGCTTTCGACTTTAAATTCTTGAGAGCATTTTCGATCTTTTTAGGATCCAGTCCATCGAGTAGTTCATATTCCTGAATATCAAGGGCGTTTACTTGATTGATTGAAGCCTTGATTTGCTTAACCAAGGCTTCAATGAAATATTGATCGTTTTTACTCTCAACCATTAAGATATTTGTCATTATTTTACTCTCCCCGAATTCCTTTACCCTGCTCCATCCGTAAAGTGTAGTTTAAGGTCTGTACATCGCGGTGAATAGCAACAATTTGCTGAGTTTTTGCATGACGAGCTAGTTCAAAGTAGGCAAACTGCTCAGGATCAGAGCCGAGACCAGCTTCGGCAAAGGCTTGAATCATTTCTAAACTGTGAGTTGTAGCGAAAAGCTGAACATCAAGTTCGTGACAAAGCTGAAATAGACCCTGCCAAAATGCTTTTTGATTACTAAAGTGAAGACCATTTTCAATTTCATCAATAAAAATAGCACTCGATTCATGATTAACAATTTTAAGCGCAATGTCTGCTAGTCGATTAATGGCATCCCCAAATAAACAGATAGGCAAGCGAGGTTGACCCTTGCGCTTTAAGTATAAGTTAGGCTCACCGATGGAGAAACTTTCAATTTTCTCGATTTCAGGATCTAAAATCTGAAATAACTGAAGTACCCGATCGTCTCTATCTTGCAGCCGTGATCGATCAAACTCCTCTGTAAGATCGTCGGTATCTGTCCTTAAACCAGAGGGTATAATTAGCGGATCTGGTAGATCACTATCCCGTAGATTGAGAATGCCTTTATGTGTCGCAATCATAGAGGTTTGGTGCGGATCGGCATCTACACCTTGTCTCAGAGTAGCTACTAAGGTTGATGGATGTTTTGAACTAGTTGTTACAAATTCAACCAAATCTTTGAAGTCATCATCTAGAGTTAACTTACCCGATGAAATTACACTTTCAATAGAAGTTTCAAGACTAAGTTCAAGAAACTTTTCATCTTCATTTGCATAGTATCCATGAAGCTTAATTGGAGTAGAAGTATCTTGATTATGAAAAAAGCTAATCCAAGCTTGATCTGGCATATGCTTCAAAATTTTTGAGGATTCGCGCCGTCCAGCTTTTAAACGTAGAGCAGCAAGTGCTGTACCTGTACTGAGAAAAAAGAGTGCTTCTAGTAAAGCAGTTTTTCCAGCATTATTTTTTCCACCGATTAAGTTTAGACGAGTGAAGGGATTTACTGTGAGGCTCTCAAAGCAGCGAAACCTCTGGATGTGGACTTGCTTTAGCATACCTAAAAACTTGACTATCTTGCTGAAAAGTTGAAGAAAAGATAAAAGGGGCATAATTGCCCCTAGAAGTTGATTACTCTACCCCCTCAATGCGATCCTCCACTTCCTGATAGAGTTCCCGCAACAGTTGCAGATTCTCTTCACTGGTGTCCCAGTAACCGCGACCATTCGCTTCCAGGAACGTGGTCACCATCTTGCGGAAGGAGTTGGGGTTCATATCCAAAAGACGCTGACGCATGGCTTCATCTTTGATGAAGGTGTCGTTGGCATCTTCGTAGACCCAGTTATCCACTGCTCCAGCCGTGGCTGACCAGCCCATGGTGTGGACTAGGCGCTTGGACAGTTCCCGCACCCCTTCGTAGCCGTGGGAGAGCATCCCTTCGTACCACTTGGGGTTCAGGAGTTTGGTGCGGGAGTCGAGGCGCACGGTTTCCGACAGGGTACGCACTTGGGCGTTGGCGGTGGTGGTGTCTGCCATGTAGGCGGCGGGCTTTTTGCCGTCTTTCCGTAGACCCGCCACGACGTTAGTGGGGTCGGAGTCGTAGTAGTGGGACACGTCCGTGAGGGAGATTTCCGAGGAGTCCAGGTTTTGGAAGGTGGCTTCGGCGGTGCTGAGGGACTTCTCGAAGAGGTCACGGGACTGATCCATCACACCGGGATTGTCGGAGTTGAAGGCGAAGGATTTGCGCTTGAGGTACATCTCTTGCAGTTCTCCTTCGTTTTCCCAGGTGCTGTTTTCCACCGCAAGGTTAACGTTAGAGGAGTAGGAGCCGGAAGCGTTGGAGAAGACGCGGGTGGCGGCTTGGCGCAGGCTTAACCCCATTTCCTCGGCTTGGGCGAGGGCGTGTTTGCGGACAAAGTTCATCTCGCTGGGTTCCTCTGCTTCGGCGGCCATTTTGACGGCGCGATCGAGGAGGGCCATTTGGTTGATGAACAGATCCCGGAATACGCCGGAGCAGTTGACCACTACGTCAATGCGGGGGCGACCCAGTTCTTCTAGGGGAATGAGTTCCACTTTGTTGACGCGACCGAGGGCATCGGGGACGGGGCGAACGCCGACCATCCAGAGAATTTGAGCCAGGGATTCGCCGTAGGTTTTGATGTTGTCCGTACCCCAGAGGACACAGGCGATCGTTTCGGGGTAGATTCCGCCATTTTCCTGTTTTTGCCGCTCCAGTAAGCGATCGACTACCACTTTGGCAGAAGCGATCGCGGCGGTGGTGGGAATGGACTGGGGATCCAGGGCGTGGATGTTCTTACCGGTGGGTAATACGCCAGGGTTGCGGATGGGATCACCACCGGGCCCCGGTAGGATGTAATGACCGTCTAAGGCTTGCAGGAGTCCCCCCAATTCGTTGTCGGCACAAACTTGCTCTAGGCAGAATTGCAGGAACTTGAAGAGGTTTTGAATGCGGGTTTTCAGCAGATCACTGTTGTCGCAGTGCAGGACGGGGAAGCCAGCGGTTTCCATGACCTCTACCCAGGGCTCTTTTTTGCTCTGGTTCAAGAAGTTGAGTTTACTCAGGAAGGAAACGCGACCCTCATCGTTCAACGTAGCTTGAACCATTGCACCGACGGCTTCTCGGCAGGTGAGGGTGATTTTTTGTTGCAGTTCCACATCCAACAGTACGCCTTTATCACTGTTGCGGTAGATCTCCTCCATGTCCCGACCAATGCTTTGAGCCAACATACCGGGGAGCCCCCAGATGTCCTCCTCTTCCCGATCGAGACTGGCAATATTCACTAAGGT
>JBEAPM010000127.1:0-5453 GCA_041164445.1 Cyanobacteriota bacterium | reverse complement strand
GGCATGGATTAAAGACACCTCTGACGGATAGCGACACAAGAGATTGAGGGCGACCCCCGCAGCCTTCCGTTCACAGTGGGCATGGTCAATTAAGATTTCGTCCAAATGCCCGAGGGCCTGCTCTACCCACGCGGATCCCGTACTCGATTGCAGCAAGCGAATCCGAGGGAGGTTAGTTCTGTCCGCAGAGGCGGCACGATCGGGCGAGACAAAAGTAGTATTCATCCAAATTCCTTGAGCAAGAACGGCAACAGTTCAAGATTGAGCATGACTAAGCATGACTAAAGTTTACGAAATCCCGAGGCTCCTCAAAGATCCCCGCTGTTTCTCATTCTGCGAAAAAGGTGAGGGTCTTCCAGTCCACATCTGCGGAAACCGATCGTTCACAGCGTTGGTTAAATGGACAGGACTGGCACTGCGGTGCCGATTCCGGCAGCATAGGAAACGGGGATCCTGCTTGATAGTCACGATAATAGTGGGTTAAGCGATCGATCCACACACTAAGGTCTGCACGGGTTTGTTCATGGGCATGGCGATCGTATTGCACCTGATAGGACTGAGGGGCTAGTTCACCTCGATCGTTGTAATGCCGAACAAACCAATAGGTCATTGACACTTGTTCTGGAGTATAGGCACTGGTTTCCACCAGCACAAATAAATAGAGCCGAGTTTGCCAACTTTGACGAATCCATTGTGAATGTTTAGGCTGGGGATAGGTTTTCCAATCTAAAATTTGTGCTGCTTTCGAGGTCAGAAGGAGTCGATCGTAGATCACCCTTAATACCCAGCGATCGGGACTTAAAGGCTGACCTTGTTGGACTTGCTCACCGTCTGGCCAGGAGAGCCACAAAAAACTGCGGGAGTGTTCACTATCTTGCAAAAAGTCTGCTTGCATAAAGTCCTGCACCCCGTCCCCAAAAACCGTGGGTTCCTGCTGTGCCAGGATGTCTAAACAATGTCCTAGTTCTGCCCCCCTGTTCGCCTCGATCCCTGGATGGGGAGACAGGGCCAACAAATCATCCAGAGGAAGTCCCAGGGATCGTTGTTGCATCAGTTGGTGAAATTGGCTACCCCATTGCAGCGATCGTTGTTGCTCTAGGGAGAGGGGCGTGGTTAAATGATCGACATAAATATATTGATATTTACGAGGACAAAATTCTAAAATTGATAAATGTCCTTGGGATAAAAAAAACGATTGCATCATTGACCTAAGTTATAACCCTAAGTAATAAACATTGAGCTACAAAATTAATACTATCTGGCTAACGATCGCGGCAGAAAATGTAGAAGCGTTAGTTTCGTTCTATACTCAAATTCTAGATCAGTCTCCCCAAATTCAGATAGACGATCGTTACGCAGAATTTAGACTACCACAGTTCCGTTTGGGAATTTTTAAGCCCCACCGTGGCCATCGGGAGGAGTTTCATTCCGGGACATCTCCAGCAAAAACACCATTAAGTTTATGCCTAGAAGTCCCCAACCTAGACCAAGCGCTCTTACGATGTCAAAAAGCGGGTGCGACTTTCTCTGGCCAGACCATTGAAGCCAGCCACGGCCGGGAACATTATGCTTACGATCCCCTTGGCAATCGCATTATCCTTTATGAACCTGCTGAGTGATCTTAACCCTAACTTTTAATATAGCAGTGTGCCCTGATGGCACACTACACAAGGGTTTCAGCAGTCTAGGACTGCTGTATATGCTCACCAATAACTTTTGAACCGTCCGCACCAACCCCGTATTAGGCAATGGGTACAACTTGAAGGCGTAATCTAAGCGATTTTATGACCTTAAGAACCGTGGAAAACTCTGGATTACCTTGGGTTGATACCCAGAAATGGACGAAGCCAATTCAAAACTAGAGTGCTGCTCTGGTTCGCTTTGCGATCGAATTTCCCGATCGTTTTCCACTAATTTTTTGCTTACACAAAATACTTGACACTCCCCGCTCAATGGGCGTAGAGCCAACCAACACAAACTACTGCGGAACTAGGATTAAAGAATCTCTGGTGTATCGGAGGGGACGATCGCCAAATCTACTATTGTCTTAATCGTTGCTGCCAGTGGCACTGCAATCACTATCCCCAGCACTCCCCCCAACTGGGCACCGATGAGTAAGACAATCAAAATCCAGATGGGATTGAGTCCCACCAGGTGACTAAAAATTCGCGGAGCGACCGCATTATCAATCAACTGATCAGTCACAATAGCGATCGCCAACACCTCACCGCCGAGCCACACACTCTTCAGGCTCACGAGCAGGCTTACAATGGAAATGCTGAGCAAGTCTCCAAAGGGGATTAGAACCGTCGCCCCAATGCCCAGACCAAATACCAACCAAAAAGGGATTTTGAGTAGGAAAAACACGCTGGTCAACACCAAGACCATCAAGGAAGCGATCGCCGCTTGACCCACGAAATAGTTGCGGAATTGCTCTTTAAGTGACTGTTGTAGGCGATCGCCCCAGGGTTCAGGTAACCACTTCAAGATTCCGCCCCAAAACTCTTTGCCATGCAGAAGCAAATAAACTGTCAAAACGAGAGTCAGAACTGCTTCGACGACCCGATCGGCAGCACCGACGACAACCTCTAAAAGCTGATTGGGTAAGACCGTTAATTCCTCTGGCAACAGACCCGTGAGTTGACTGACGAGGCCACTCAAGTCCAGAGGAATGCTCTGTGCATCAAACCACGCATCCAAGGTTTCAAACTGCTGACTCCCAGACTCCAACCAAACCGGAAGATGATTTGCTAGATCACTAAGCTGGCTCAGCAACAATGGAACCAGCGTCACACCCGCAATCGTCACGATTCCCAGCACCAGCAAAACGATAATAAGAACAGCATACCCTCGCTGCATTCCTTTTCGCTGCACGAATTGGAGGGGGTAATCTAACAAAAAGGATAAGAGCGTGGCGATTGCCAGAACTGTTATGAGTGGCTGAAAAGAACGGAACGCGAGAAAGATTAACCATCCGTTCACGAGGGTTAATAAAACAACCAGATCAATGACGAGCCACTTAGGTAAACTGCGTGCCCACTGCATCACCCATTTATCTCCTGAACTAGACGACACCAATCATCAGGGAAGATATCATCCTAAAGTGACTAAAGATTCTATTATTAAACCATAGCATTTACAGAGGCAAATGCGATACAGCAGTCCTAAATCAGTTGTAATCACTAGACTGCTGAAACCGTTGTGTGGTGTGCGCCCGAAGGGCGCATACCACACAACCCATTTAGGATTGCTGTATATTTTTGCTGTTAAGTTACTTGGGGCACATTTTGCCTCAAGACAGACCATTGAAGCCAGCCACGGCCGGAAACATTATGCGTATGATCCCCTCGGTAATCGCATTATTCTTTATGAACCCGCTGAGCCCGCTGAGTGATCTTAACCATCGAGAATAGATTTCAGTCTCCCGAATTTCAATCATGCTCCAAGTGTATCCCATGGGATACGGACAAACAAACAGTAGGAAAACTTGCTTAACTGCTTTTGTTCAAGCAAAAGAAAAGATACGTTTGCATTTCATGAACGCACCCTACAAGACAACGATCGCGCTCATTTACTTATCATGGTGATCAAGGTAAAAACTCAATAAGAGAGATCTTCATAAAATAGCTTTCCATTTTCACGATCCAAATATTTTTTAGCAATCTTTTGGTTCATTTCTAAATAAATAATTATTTTAACAGAATAGGAGTTGAGTAACTGTCTGACAGACTGAACATCTTGTGAACATAAAGATGAAAAATATTCACTACTAATAATAACTTTGTCCTTGTTAAAGTTTTCTATTTCATTTTCTATCCTATTTGAAATCTCCCTCAAGTCAAGTTTAACATTCTCGTATTCACGGCGTAATAGAACATCTCCTTTTTCAAGCTGCCACACTAGAGCATGGTGACTAGGCAAGAATAGAAACTGTGGCAGACGGCTGCGCCGCCCACCACAATGAATTGAGGTTCCTAAGGGGTTAAATCCCAAGAAATATCCGGAGGAAATGCCTCAAAGCTGCTTAACAGCTCCCACGAGTTTGGCTACCGCATCCTTTGCACTACCAAACAGCATCATGGTACTCGGCTTAAAGAACAACTCATTTTCCACGCCGGCATAGCCTGGGTTTAGCCCGCGCTTAATCACGATCGTATTTTTAGCGTGATCAACGTCCAGAATAGGCATTCCATAGAGGGGACTATTGGGATCGGAACGGGCAGCGGGGTTCACGACATCATTGGCTCCAATCACGAGGGCAACATCTGCCCGATCGAATTCCGGGTTAATGTCATCCATGTCATAGAGTTGGGAGTAGGGCACATTGGCTTCGGCAAGAAGCACGTTCATGTGACCAGGCATCCGACCCGCAACGGGGTGAATGGCGTAGCGTACATCTACACCCAGGCGCTCTAGTTGATCCGCCAGTTCCCGCACACTGTGCTGGGCTTGGGCAACCGCCATACCGTAACCGGGCACAATCACTACGGAGCGGGCATAGCCCAACATCATGCCCCCTTCCTCTGGATCTACGGTGCGCACGGTGCGGGTTTCGATCGCTCCACTGCCCCCGCCACCTCCAGCCACGGCATCGCCGCCAAAGGCAGAAAAGAGGACATTGGTGAGGGGACGGTTCATTGCCTTACACATGATGACCGTCAGGATTAAACCCGATGCCCCCACCAGGGCCCCCGCAATGATCAGCATATTGTTCATGACCACAAACCCCGCCACACTAGCTGCTACCCCAGAGAAGGAGTTGAGCAGGGAAATCACCACGGGCATATCGCCCCCGCCAATGGGGATGACAAAGAGAACCCCGAGAAGGAGGGAAATCAGGGTTAAGCCCACAAAGACGAGGGTATTGTTTGGATCAAGAATGAGGAAGACGGAACCCACCGCAAAGGTGCCTAAGAGAAAGGCGTTCAAGGGTTGTTGTAAGGGAAAAACGATCGGTTTCCCGGTCATTAATTCCTGCAATTTGGCAAAGGCCACCATACTGCCGGTAAAGGTAACGCCGCCAACCAACGCCCCCAGAACGGCGGTGATGCTGGCCCCGAAGGATATATCCAGATCGTTTTGGACAAGGCGGTAAAATTCTGCGACGGCCACTAGGGCAGAGGCCGCCCCCCCTAAGCCGTTAAACAACCCCACCATCTGGGGCATGGCCGTCATCGCCACTTTCTGAGCCGTCACGGCTCCGATAATGGAACCCAGTGCAATCCCCAGGAAAATCATGGGATAGTTTAAGACCCCGCGATCGAGGAGGGTGGCAACGATCGCCAGCAGCATCCCCACCGAGGCGAGTAGATTACCATTACGAGCAGTGGCAGGGGAGCCTAACTGTTTCAGTCCAAAGAAAAAGAGACTGGTGGCCACTAAGTAACTCAGTTGAATGCCCGTAGGCAAAAATTCCGTGACGCTGAAACCAAGCAAAACTGGCATTAGGCTTT
>JBEAPM010000126.1:0-3280 GCA_041164445.1 Cyanobacteriota bacterium | reverse complement strand
GTGTCAGTCCGGGGCCGCCCCCGTTTCCTTTTTTCCATAATTCCTCCAAACTCAATGATTAGATTATAGCAGAAAATAATTAATTAAGCCAATAAAAAAGCCCCGTGTTGGGGCCATGCTGAATTAAATTCCTGCAAATACAGTCGGACGTTTCATTGCTTTTAGCTCTTCCAGCATCCCTTTAGGGAAAGTCCATCTTACATTCCCAGGGCACCCAATATATTTGCGTCCTTTGCGGGGAAGTCTATCTCCCACTCCAGGTTCGTATGCACGAACCTCTATATAGTCAGCGTAGACTACCACAGCAAAATCAGGGCATCCGATTTCGTCGTAGTATTCGTCATCCAATGGGTCAATGATTTCTTTGATCTCTTTTTCAATTTCTTCTTCTATAGCGATAGCTGCTTTCGCTTCTTCATCTAGTATCGCTTCAAATTGCTTCACAAAATTAGCAATTACGCTGTAATGCTTGGGGCTAAAAGCCCAGGAAATCCGGTAGTAAAATTCGCCTGTGACTTTTGCTTCTTTGGCATACTTTCGCATTTTTGCATCATCTATTTCATGTAAGCTTACGGTTTCGTCTGCTGACTGCTTGATAACTTCTAGTGCTTTTTTTACTTTGTCAACGTCTACAACGCCGACGGAATTTAGATAATTGATGATTTGTTGTTTTAGTTCTTGACGGGTCATTGGTCGTGCCCCTCCTCGGGGTGCTTGCTTTCTATGTATACTATTAAAGCAGTCCTGATTCCCGTTGTCAAGTAATTATCTGAATTAATTTTTCTCTACAGGGAAGCCCCGTGTTGGGGCCATGCTGGAGACTAAAACTCGATTAATTTATAGGCGCGATCGTCTCGTGAATAGAACATGAGCCCCTTGGCTACCAGTGTTTGAATCTCGGTATTCACTTCCTCCCTGGATATCCCGGTAGCCTGGCATAGTGCCTCTCCGCTGGCGCTTTCCTGGTCTGCGATTGAGCGGATATAGCAGTAGAGGTGAAATGCCTTATGGTGCCCTCGGAGCAGTTCAAAAATGCTAGACATGGGAGTAGAGGTTCCATATCCAGTAGTCGCAATCGTCAAAGTCCACAAAAGCGATCGATACTTTGAACCCCGTCAATTTTTCGATTTCTTTTAGAACTTTGTCCTGCAATAAATTGTCCCAGTGGGATGGCACCCAAACTTTTCTGGGCCTGTCCCCGTCCATCTCAAGAGACAGGGAAAATGATTCAATAGGGAACTGGAGTTTTTTCATTAGTCGCAAATCTCCAAGAAAAAGCTTTTATCGTTTATTAGGGAAAGCAGGAGCCCTTTGATTGGCGGGCTGTCCATCGCGTCTATTTCGTCCTCAAGTTGCCTGAAGGTTTTAAGCGCTTGGTCTTCGGGAAACTCCAACACGTAAGCGCTGTTTTTAGGCTCTGGGCAAAACCCGAAAACTTTTTCGATAGCTTCCTTGTAGTCTTCGACTTGGTCGCTTGTGGCGGTAATGATTGCTCTCATGATTTATAATCCTAGTGGTTTGCATTGACTTTGTTAGGAGCGATCGTCCTCGGGGATACGGCGGGGCGGTCGCTTTTTATTTGGGCTGCCGATCGCTTTTGTTTCATGGCTTGATAGCGGGCGATCGCTTCCCGCAATAGTTTTTTAGTCTGTGGTGGGATTTTCATTGCTTGCCTTCAACAATCCGGCGCTTAGTGCTGCCGAAAGAATTTGATTCACTGTTTTGCTCAGGGTTTGCTCTCGCTGATCAGCGATCGTTTCAATCCACCGGCGGGATTTATCCCCAATCCTAAAATTGATTTTCAGGGTAGGTTCCGGGGAGTAATCCACCGGGGACAAACCTTGCGATCGTGCCTGCTCCAGAATTTTGGATAACACTCCCGAACGACTGCGTCCCTGACCCTGAGCCAACAGGACGATCGCCTCATGGAGTGGCTCAATTAGGTACAGACCTATAGGACTGCTTTGATTCCGTGGTCGTCCCCTGCGTTTTTGCATCTCATCCTAATAAATCGATTTATTGATTCTAACAAAAAAAATCCAGGGGGTTACCCTGGACTATGGATGTTGTTAGAAGTCCGGCTCCTCATTGTATCCAGAACTCTGGTTTTGGCTGTCCGCCTTGGAGCCCAGTAAAGTCAACTGGCTGACATTAAAAACAATTTTCGATCGCTCTTTGCCCGTTTCCTTGTCTGTCCATTTCTGAGCTTTCAGGGAGCCGGAGAGTCCCACCCGCGCCCCCTTTTTGCAGTAGTCCGCCATGATGTCGGCGGTTTTGTTCCAGGCTTCGCAGTCGAGCCATAGGGTGTCATCCTCTTTGTAGCCCCGGACGGCCACAGAAAAGTTTGCCACTCTGTTCCCGTTCTCGAAATATTTAACCTCTGGGTCTTTGCCCAGATTACCGACACAGCAATAATTATTCATTAGTATGGGATGTCCTCGGGGTCAATGTGAGCGGCTGATTTGTAGGCGGACAAAACTTGGTCAAATTTATCGATCGTAATGTGCTTCCGGGAAGCAAAGCCGAATTGACCAGAAACGATTGCCTTTTGCTGGTCTTCGGTTAAACCCCTCTCACTGGCCGTTGCCATGAGGAGCTTTAACTGATTTGCGGAAATGATGGCGGGGCTTGAGGAATGCGAGGGTGCGGACGATGCCCCGTTGCCATCATCATCTTCGGTTGAGAGATTCAGAAGGTTTAGCAAATTGTACCGGCGGGCATAGGTCAGGGCACTTCCCAACTTTTGTGGGTCGCTGCCTGTTACAGGGAATACGGTTTTAATGGATTGCTCAGACTCCCAGTGAATTAGGGAAGTTTGCAGGAGCCAGCCAGCTTCCGTTTGGATTTGTTCGTGGACAATAACCACGGACTGCCTGATTAACGGCATCTCCACAGCGCTTAGGATTGCTCCTAGAGTGGCGTAAGTATTTTTGAAATGGGGGTTCTTTGCATCCTTCAGGATGGGCGGAAAGTCCGCCTTGGCTAACCCGATCGCCTTGAGAATGTCTTTCACCTTGTTCACCTTGAATAATTAACGATCGCCCCAAGGGGGGCATCAAACCTTTAGCGACCGCTGCCGCGTTTAACGTCAGCTTTGCTTTCCTGAATCGGTTTGTCCCAATATCCGGCGGGAACCGTGGGAAGCAGGTAGTAATCGTACTGGTGAGCCATGGCAGGCTCAATTAACTCGTTGTGCCCTACGTAATCTTGGTACATAATAGGTAAATCTCTTAGGTGGAATGGCGTTGCCTTGCTTTCGACGGCGGGGGCAGCGCCTTTT
>JBEAPM010000125.1:0-12819 GCA_041164445.1 Cyanobacteriota bacterium | reverse complement strand
TGCCTGTTCCGGATGAGCCCACCCCCTGGGATCAACCGTTGCAGAGGGGAATCTATAGCCTCTTAACCCTGGTACAAGCCCTACCTTCCCTGCAGCCCTCCCCAGAACACCCCCTTCGCCTCTGTGTTCACACCCCGGCAGCCCAGGCGGTTCACCCTCAAGAGCCCGTGCAGGCCTTCCGGAGCATGATTCCCGCTCTGCTCAAGGCCGCCGCCCAGGAGTTACCCTGGTTAATTTTTTCCTGCGTGGATACCGGGGGGGCTACCGTTTCCGATCAAGCTCAATTTTTGCACCGAGAACTCTCGGCTCCTGTCCAGTTAGACCCAGAAGTGGCCTACCGATCGGGTGTGCGACTGGTGCCTCGCTTCGATCGCATTGATTGGGCTCCCCCGGCTACGTCCCAACCCTGTTTCCAATCCCAGGGCATTTACCTGATCAGTGGGGGGTTAGGGGGCGTGGGCTTTGAGGTGGCCAAGTATCTGCTGGAACAGTTCCAGGCCAAACTGATTTTGCTCGGGCAAACCCCCCTGTCCCCTGAGCAGGACATTGAAAATCCTCGCCTCAAACGGTATCAGACCTTAACCGCCCTGGGAGCAGTTCATTACGCTGCGGTCGATCTGGGCAATGCGGCCCAACTGCAGAGCGTTGTTCAGGAGGTAACAACCACCTGGGGGGGGGCTTTAAATGGCATTTTGCACTTAGCGGGAAGAGCCGCAGAGCGATCGATTCTGGCCGAAATGCCCCAGAGCCTAGCCAAAACCCTTTACCCCAAAGTGGCCGGAGTCTTAGCCTTGCAGCAGGTGGCCACCGCCCAGGGTCAGGATTGTCTGTTTCTCAACTTTTCCTCCGTGAATGGCTTTTTTGGTGGCAGCCAAGCGGGAGCCTATGCCGCGGCCAATCGCTTTTTGGATGCCTTTTCCCAAACCCTGCGCCAGCAGGGAATCCCTTGCATTAACCTCGCCTGGAGTATGTGGGATGACGTGGGGATGAGTCAGGGTTTTGCCCTCAAAGAATTTAGCCGCCTCCAGGGGTATTACGCTCTTCCCATTCACCAGGCTTTGCAATCCTTAGAAGGGTGCTTGCAGCACTATGTTGCCGCCGAACCGGGCTTTCTGAGACTGCAGGATCAAGTCTGGATTGGTTTAGATGCCACAAAGGCCAATGTGCGCCGTTACCTCGTCGGGGAGCCGATCGTCCTCCAGTCTTTGCAGGGGTATTTCACGGCTTCAACTCCCGTTGCCCATCACAGTTTAGAGGCGCTCAGCGTAACCGATCGGTTTGGCACCCTCAGTCCTTGTAAGTGGCAGCAACTGGAGACCATGCCCCTCACGGAAACGGGAGAGATTGATAAAGCCCACCTCGCTAACTTAGAGGCAGGCAGCAGCGGGGAATATGTTCAGCCCCGCAATGAAGTGGAGCAGCACCTTGCGGAACTCTGGCAGAAGGTTTTGGATGTGCCTCAGGTGGGCATTCAGGACAGTTTCTTTGAACTCGGTGGCACCTCCCTGCAGGCGGCCAAGCTCTTTGCCCGCATTGCGGAGGAATTTGGCAAAAATCTGCCCCTGTCTACCCTCTTTGAAGCCCAAACCGTAGAAGCGATCGCCGCATTGCTTGCTGGCGAAGTGGAAACGAACCCCTGGTCTTCCCTGGTGAAAATCCAAGGCAACGGCTCCCGTCCCCCCCTCTTCTGTGTTCACGGTGCTGGGGGCAATATCCTCATGTATAAAGAGTTGGTGCCCTATCTCGCCCCAGATCAGCCCCTCTATGGTCTCCAGGCGGTGGGGCTAGATGGTCAGGCTCCCATCCTCCACCTTCAGGACATGGCCAAACACTATGCCGATGAAATTCTCCAAGCCCAACCCACGGGGCCCTACTATCTGCTGGGCTTATCCATTGGGGGAATGCTGGCGATGGAAATTGCCCGCTTACTGCAACGTCAGGGCCACACCGTTGCCTTATTAGCCATGATTGATGCCTTAGGGCCAGGCTATCCCAAACTCTTGCCCTTAAAATCTCGCTTAATTTCCTTAGCTCCCTATATGGTGGCTCAAGGGGCACGACGTTTGCCGAACTGGATTGAGAAAAAATTGCAGCGATCGAAATCCGCCCCCGCCAAACCCCCAGAGAATAAACCTCCAGTTCCACCCGCCCCTGCTGCGGCCCAACCCCCAGCCCCAAAACGCCGCCGTGGGGTCAAAGGCACCCTAGAAGAGTTGAGCCTTCAGGTCTACAAATACAGCCAGTGGGCTTTTGTGGTGCCTCGCTTTTACTTAGCCAGCGGTAAGGGATTACCCGCCAACTATCAACGGGTACAGGAAGCCGCAATCAAAGCCTTTATGGAATACAACCCGGAAGTTTATAGCGGCGACTTTGTCTTGTTCCGCGCCACCCAACAGCCCCCAGGTTGCTATAAGGATCCCACCTTAGGCTGGGGCAAAGTGATTCAAGGGGAAATGACGATCGTTGATGTTCCGGGGCACCACGGGGAATCTCTGCTCTATCAAGCTCAAAGCGCTCAAGTGATTGGCGATCGACTCAATCAGCTTTTGTTGGAGATCCAAAAGGCTCAACCATGAAAAAACCAAATTTCTTTATTGTTGGTGCTCCCAAGTGTGGCACCACCGCTCTGTTTACCTATCTTGGCGAACATCCGGAAATTTATACCCCCTATTTGCCAGATTCCCTGGAAGCCCTGCAAGGGGGTAAAAAAGAATTAAATTTCTTTGGCAGTGATCTCGACTTTGGTCGCCCCTCCCTGGCCGAATATCTCCGCTACTACGAAGCGGCGGATCAAGAAGCCCACTTGGGAGAGTCCTCCGTTTTTTATCTGGCTTCCCACACAGCAGCCTCGGAAATTTATCAATTTTGCCCCGAAGCCCGCATCCTCATGATGCTGAGAAATCCTGTGGATATGATGTATTCCTGGCATTCTCAATTGCTGTTTTGGGGAGATGAAAACATTGAAACCTTTGGGGAGGCTTTAGCGGCAGAACCCCAAAGGCGCAAAGGCGAAAATCTCCCGGCACGCAGAGATCATCCTAGCCCGTGTTACCTCTATCGTGACATTGCTCGGTATACAGAACAAATTCAACGTTATTTCAAGGTCTTTAAGCAAGAGCAAATTCAGATTATTATTTTTGACGACTTTAAGGCCAATCCTCAAGCCGTTTATCACTCTGTACTGGAGTTTCTGGGCTGCCAAGATCAAACCTTTGAGCCTAATTTTGCGGTGGTTAATGCCAATAAAACGATTCGGAATCGAGGCTTACAACAATTGTTACGCCATCAACCGGGTTTTGTCCGCTCCCTAAAAACATTAGTGCCGCCTTTTTTGCGTAAAAATATGCGAAAAACGATCGAAGACTATAATACGAAATCTGAGGCTCGGCAGCCCTTAAGTGTGGAACTTCAATCACAATTGAAGCAGGAATTTCAGGCTGAGGTGGAAGCTTTAAGCCAACTCTTGAATCGAGATTTGACCCATTGGACTTCTCCGTAATCGGGATGCCCTACAGTAAGAGGGGGAACCTCTCATTACGGATCAGGTGAATGATGAATGTGACTTCAACGTTAGCGGAGATCGATCAGCAGTTAATCACTTTACTGTCCCAACGGATCCAACTCCTAGCGGCAAGCGATCGTCCCCAGGTCTTAGGGGAGTTTGTTCCGGATCCAGAGCAACTGGATCAGGCGGGCATTCCCCCTTCGGTGTGGACAACCTTAATGACGGGCTGCCTGGCGGCGGCACTGCGTCATCGTCAGCCTGTCGCCACTGCCAGCCAATCTCGCCGGATCACCCTCTTGGGAGGCGGTGGCATGATGGGCAAATTTTTTAAGGCCCGCTTTGAGGCGGCCGGTCATCACGTTACGGTGTTTGAAGCGACGGACTGGTCCCGCGCTGAAGCGCTGGTGGCCGATGCCGATCTCGTCTTGCTTTGTGTGCCCCTGAAGGCCACCGTAGCGATCGTGGAGCAATTGGCTCCCTATCTTTCGCCCCACACCCTGTTGGCGGATATTGCCAGTGTTAAAGGCCCCGTTTGCCAAGCCATGCTCAAAGCCCATGCTGGCCCGGTGGTGGGGTTACATCCCATGTTTGGCCCCGGGGCAACGGCTCTTTTAGGGCAGAAAATCATTCTCTGTCCGGGCCGAGGCGAGAGGACTTATCAGTGGTTATTGGACTGGTTCAAAGCTGAAGGGGTTCATCTCATTACCTGCTCCCCGGAAGAACACGATCGCATGATGGTGATGATCCAGGCAATTCGTCATTTTTCCACCTTTTGTTTAGGGGTTTTTCTGGCGGAAGAAGGAATTCATATCGATCGCAGTCTAGAATTTTCGACCTTAATTTATCGCATTGAAGCGGCCATGATTGGGCGCTTATTTGCCCAGGATTCTGAACTCTATATCGAGATTATGTTAGCCTCCGCCGATCGTTTAGCCGCCATTCAACGCCTCGCCCAAACCTATCAACGCCTCGCCGACTTCGTAAACCAAAACGATCGTTCCGCCTTAACTGCAGCCTTTGCAAATGCTCGCCACGCCTTCCATCCAGAAACCGGCTGGGCGATGAAAGAAAGCAATTATTTAATTCAGAATCTCAGTCATTTTCTCGCCGCGAATCTGGCTGAGCAGGCAAACTGTAGCCCAGGGAATGACCTTGAGCCGAGGTTTGGGGATAACTCAGGTTAAAATGGGGCATTAATTTCTACGATCGCACCGGTAATTCTATGGCACAGCATGATCAACAGCGCTGGATCCTGGTGGGTGGCTTGGGCTTAACCGCCAGCCTAGGGCTTTTACATCTCCTCAGTACAGGCTTATCCCAGTGGGCCGAGGGGATGAGCTTACCCCTTTTTGGCCTGATTTTGGGCGGCTGGTGGTGGCAACGCCAGCGATCGCTTCCTGCGCCATCGCTTCAGTCTGACCTTAAAACCTACGATCGTGCCGTCGTAGAGCAGGCCTGGCAGATCGTTGATACTCAACTGGAACACCTAGAGGGAGAACTCCCGGATCGAGAGCAGTCGGTTCTCCAGGCATACCAAACCCAGCGCCAAGCCTTAAGGGTAGACTTGGAACGCCAAGGGCTCACCTTGGCCATTACCGGTAGTCAACACACCGGCAAAACCAGCCTAGCGGCAATACTGCAATCTACCTGGGGCGATGCCATTGAGGAGGTTCCCCTCAGCGACACCGCAACCCTCCTGGCCAGGGATGCCGTTTTGGTCTTAACGGGGGGGGATTTAACCCAATCGGAACTCAATGCCCTGATGCCCTTGGCAGAGCATCCTGGGGTTGTCGTTGCGGTGAATAAACGGGATCAATACTTACCGGATGCCCTTGCGATCGTGGTATCTCAAGTGGAAGCCCATCTCCAGGATCATTTGCCCCGCTATGCCATCCCCGTTGTGACGATCGCTAGTCAACCGGGCCCCGTCAAACGTCGCAAAATGCAAGCCGATGGAACCTGGCAAGAGCAGTGGCAAGTGTCAGAACCGAACCTGACGGAATTATGGCCCCAGTTACAGCGACTGGAGAGCCTTGCCCCCAGTTTGATCTGCGCCACCACCTATCGCCAAACCCAAGACTTTCAGCAGCAACTCCATCACCACCTCAATCAAGTGCGGCGACAGGAAGCCCTCAAACTGATCCAAAAATCCCAAGGTATTGCAGTGATCGCCACCGGGGTGAATCCTATTCCCGCCTTGGATCTGTTGGCGACCTTTGCAGTCAATGGGCAACTGGTCGTGGATTTAGCCCACCTCTATCGTCAGCCCCTGAGCCTGAAAGACGGAGAAGCCGTGGCCAAGACCCTGGCGACCCTCTTGGTCAAACTGGGTCTGGTCGAACTTTCGACCCAGATGCTGACCCCCCTCTTAAAAGCCCACCATGCCACCTACCTCGCTGGGGCCGTTTTGCAGGGCATTAGTGCCGCCTATTTAACCCGCATTGCCGGTTTAGCGATCGTGGACTACCTGGAAAATTTAGAACCCGGAACCCAGGTCAATTCTTCTGACTGGCTCAACCGCTTGCCCCAACTGCTTCAATCGAGCTTCCAGCGTTTACAAGTCCAGGACTGTCGGCAATGGTTGACCCAGACGCTGCAGAGCCTCCGGCTCAATGAGGGTTGAATATCTCCGAATTTACGCTGTTCAGTAGAGCCTTCTTTGCAGCAGATCCGTCTCTTTAAACTCACCCCTCAAACCTCAACGAATTCAGGAGCCTAATCCATGCAACCGGCGATTCCTTCGGGAACTGTTTTACAAAATCGGTATTACATTCTGCAGATTTTGGGGCAGGGTGGCTTTGGGCGAACTTATCTGGCGGAAGATCGGGGCCGGTTCGATGAACTCTGCGCCATTAAGGAATATATCTCCCCGAAATCAGGAGCCTATGCTTTAGAAAAATCCAAGGAACTCTTTGAACGCGAGGCGAGCGTCCTCTACCAAATTCAGCATCCCCAGGTGCCTCAGTTTCGGGCTGTCTTTGAAGAGAACGATCGCTTTTTTTTGATTCAAGACTATGTGGCGGGTCAGACCTACAGTGAACTCCTGTCTCAGCGCACCAGTATGGAGTCTTCCTTCTCCAGTAGTGAAGTGACGGATTTTCTGCGCCAACTGCTGCCGGTTCTGGTTCACATTCACGATCGGGGCATTATTCACCGGGATATTTCCCCGGACAATATTATTTTGCGCGATCGGGATCAAATGCCCGTACTCATTGATTTTGGTGTAGTCAAAGCGGCCATTATGAGCAACTTTAAGCCTACGCCACCGGGCCAGCGCACCACCGTGGGCAAGGTGGGCTATGCCCCCAGTGAACAAGTCCAAATGGGCCAAGCCTATCCCAGTAGTGATCTCTATTCCCTCGGGGTGACGGCGGCGGTTTTGCTGACAGGGAAACAACCCAACACCCTGAAGGATAAACCCGGACAATGGATCTGGAAACGTTACGCGACCGCTACGGATCCCCTCTTATTGAGTGTGATCGATCGTTTGGTGGAACTCCGTCCAGGGGATCGCTATCAATCGGCCCGAGACGTATTGGTGGCTTTGGGAGAAACCCCGCCCGCGTCAGACCTGCCCGCCACCGCATTACCGGGGGGGCGGGATGAGTCTAATCGGCAACCCTCTAACCGGTTCCAGACTCAGACTGCGGGGAACAATCGTCCCCCCGACACGCGGCCAGAAGTAGTCCCCCATTTCCCAGACTCCACCACTCCAACGGAAATCCGATCTCGGGATTCCTTCCCCCAGCCAGAACAATCCGCTCCTTCCTTTAGCCATCCCACCTCGCCTTCCTCTTTTTTAGATGATCCCGTTGCAGTTATAGCAGCAGGTCTAAGCATTGTCGCCCTCGCTGGCATTGGCTCCTGGGCGATCGTGCGCATGATCCTGGTACAGGATCCCGATATTGATCCGCCCCCAACCCCATCCCCCTTAATTGTGGAGACGGGCGGTACTCCCATGGCCAATTTTCCCACCAGTAAGCCCACGCCCGTGGCCACGGTCCAGAGTAACCAACCTATTTCTTACCAACAACCCGTTGAACTCCTCGTCAACCAACCCCAGCGGTTTGAACGTCGCTTGACCCAGTACGAAACCCAAACCTATAGCTTTCCCGCTGCCCGTGGACAAACCCTGTCCGCCTTCATTGCGGGAGAAGGGATCCTGATGACCATTGCCACACCGGATCAGCAACCCATCGATGAACGCAGTGAGCGGGTGTCTCAATGGGAAGGAACCTTACCGCAGGATGGCACCTATAGCATTATTCTCAAGCCGGTGGAAGGTTTAAGACAGGCTAGTTATAGTCTGGAACTGGTGTTAAATGATCCGCCTTTCACCGCAGCCACTTCCCCCAGCAACGATGCTCCCGGTAACGATGCTCCCCAGTACCGAGAGCAAAACATTAGTATACCTACCGGCAGTGCCCCCACCACCTTAACGGGAGAGGTCAGCCCCAGGGAAATTCAGCGCTATTGGATCAATCTCAGGACGGGAGACACCCTAGAAGCCCAAATTATTGCCGGATCGGCTCAAATGACCTTATTTACCCCTCGCGGCGGAAAAGTTGCGGCGGCGAATCGGGTACGGAGCTTTGACTTTAATATTCCGGTTTCAGGGCTTTATTCCATCGAAGTGAGCAGTAGCAGTCCCTCTGTGTTTGGCCTAAATTTAGCGGTGAGTGTTCCCCCCACCCCCAGGCCAGTTCCCACTCCGACCCCTACTCCAACACCGCCCCCCACGCCAACGGCGACCCCTACCCCGCCAACTCCAACACCCACTCCAACCCCTAGCCAAAGCCCTAGTCCGACCCCACAAAACACCGTCACGATCGTCCCGGCCCTGCCCAGTCCAGGCAAGCCAACCTCAACCGTAGAGCCCCAGGGTTGACATCTTCTCTCTCAAGACCTCCGGGCATAGCTCCAATTCCTATTTTTGTGTGGGTACCAGGGAAAATTTTTCAACTTTTCGAGGTGCCCTGGTGGCGGATAACAGGTTTTAGAGATCGGCAAAGAGCGATCTGAAGGGCTTCAAGTTGGACTTAATCTTCGTGATCATCAAAGGGATCCGCCAAGGTTTTAGAAGGCGGGCCAAATGCGACGTAGATCGAATATCCCGTTAAGGCAATAACGATCGCGGCGATGGTAATGCCAGCAGATAACGCAGGAGAAGCTTCCATGGTATTTGTTAAGTTATGTTAATTTTCCTGAGCGTATCTTAGCGCTAAGCCACTCTGGGGATCAAGCTAAATTTTTTCTAGATTCAGGGTCGGCAACGTGATAGCCTTTTAAGAAAGATTAATCTTTGCGAAAAATTTCATAATACGTCTCTAGTAGGTCACTCATGGCACAAAGAACTCGTCTTGGCAACCTCCTCAGACCGCTCAACGCGGAATACGGTAAGGTCGTCCCTGGTTGGGGCACCGCACCTCTGATGAGTGTTTTTATCCTGCTTTTCTTCGTCTTTCTGTTGATTATTCTCCAGATTTACAATGCCTCTATCGTGCTCGACACCTTCTCCGTTGGTTGGGGCGGCTAAGATTATCCCGATGGTTTCAGGATAATGCATCCCGATATCATGGTTCTTTTGGGGCAGTCATGCCCCTTTTTTGTGGAAGGGCGCGTAACGATGGGGTTTCAGTTAGGTCGGGCTCAGATTAAGATTTTGCCTTTAGCGTTGATATTTAGTTTTTGTTCAGGGCTCTGCTCCGGTGGAGTTATGGCGAACCCTGCCCCGCTCCATCCCGTTTTATCTGAATGGCAAGCCCCCGAAGCGATCGTTGACTATCGAGATCAGATTCAACCCACTCCGGTTGGCTATCTCCGTTGGCAACAGTTTCCGGTACGAGTTGCCATTGAGCCTGCCACAAACACCCCAGAGGATGCGGGATCCGAACGCGATCGTCGCTGGGTAGTTGCGATCCGGGCAGCCCTGGGAGACTGGCAGCCCTATTTTCCCTTGGTAGAAGTTGCGGCGGCAGTCGAAGCAACAGAAGACTGGGATATTTATGTGTTGCGTTCTCGCCCTCCGGCCCAACGTTTACGGGATGGCACCATCTTACCGGCTCGCTTTGCCGATGCTCGCTATGAACTGCTCCCCTCAGAAGCTGCGTCTCAAGTGAAATTCCGCTTTCGCCTCCGCATTGGCAACCAGCAGGGGGAGGAGGGGTTACGCGCTACAGCCCGCCACGAATTGGGCCACGCCCTTGGGCTGTGGGGCCACAGCACAGATCCCCAGGATGTCATGTATCCAGCCCAGATCGGTCTCTATCCTCCCATTAGCGATCGGGATCTCAAGACTCTGCAATGGCTTTACAATTTAATGAGCCACTGACTTAATGCGCCAGTAATTTCATCCCTCACTGAGGACAGTGCCTAGCTTTCAACCGTTTCCACATTGTTTCTAATAATCACAGGATTGACAAAGGCGGAGGATACCCAGTCGCCCCACTCCAGTTGAACCCAGCCATTTTCTGTGGCTTGACCTGTCAGGGGCACCACTTCATCTTGCAGTAAGGTGCCAACCACTTCATAGTCCACACCAGGCCCCGATCGCACATTGAGGCTCTCGGTGGCAATTTGAACTTGGCGAGTCGCAAAAGCAGCATCCAATTCCGCGACATCGATCGTCTCAATTTGAGCCTGCTGGTCTTCAGTATTATTCGCCGGGGCGGGATCAGGAGCTGCGCTAACGCCTTCCAGTGGTTCCAGAAAAGCGGAATAAACCCAGTCGCCCCAACCCACCTGAACCCAGCCATCTTTTGTCGCTCGTCCCGTCAACGGTAGGCTTTCACCTCCAGCTACATATCCGACAATCGTTTCGGTTGTGCTTGGGCCAGTTCGTACATTCAGCGCATCCACGGTAACGACCACAAAACCACTCGCAAAACCAGGGTTAAGCTCCTTTGCCTCAATAATGGTTTGATCGGCAGTCGTTTGAGCGGTTGGGCTGTCATTCTCTGCTGGATCACTAGCTTCTGGATCGGCAGTGCTGTCGAGTGGTTCAACAAACTGAGCCGAGATCCACTTGCCGTCTTCAATTTCCAACCACCCGGAGTCTGTGGCTATGGCTTCTACACGGGCATCTCTGAACAGTATTTCTACCACTGCAGCGGTGAGGTCGGGTTCTGAGCGAACATTGAGCGCTTCAGCGGTGACGGTGTACTGCTGTTTGCCCCCTGTGGCTGTGCTGCTCGGGGGGTTAGGGTTGGGGGCGTTAGTGGCGATCGGGGTTGCGCAGTTTGTCCCAGCGGCATAAACTTCTCCACTTAAACCCAAGGCTTCGGCAGTTCTGACCCCAACCACACCATCGGCTTGTAGCGCTTCTGCTTGTTGAAAGCGAAGCACGGCATTGTAGGTATTGGTGCCAAAAACACCGTCTATGCCCCCTACATTGTAATTCCTTGCGGTGAGTGCCTTTTGAATATCCTGCACCACATCGCTACAGGTTGCCCCCTGCCCCACGATCGCTGCGGCGGGGAGGGTGGTACTGGTCAACACTACGCTAACGACAGAGCCAATGGCACTCCAAGATAGCGCATTAAAGGTTACGGCACTGACGGCCTGTTCCTGAACAACGGGGCTACGCAAAGCACTGTAAGCAAGGGATTCCATAACGCAGGAGGGGTGAATGAATAAAAAATGGCTTTCCATTGAAAGCGGAAAAATTTAATGGAAGAGTGCGGCGCGAAGCGCCGCACTCATCCGCCTTTAAAAAATAAAGGGTGGGGTGAGTTTCCTGTCGGAAAGGCTAAAAGTTAATTTTAAGTGTAGGGAACCTCAAACTGTTTAAAAGCGAGTGCCGCTTTTTAGGGCTGTCCACCTAAAGTTGGTCACCCTGTTTACAAAGTATTAATGAACTTCAATTAAATTTAACCGCTGGCCATGGCACGACCAAACCAGTGTCCTTACTTTAGCAAAGTCCAGACTTTGCTTTCGTGATCTTAAAAACACTTAACCCTCCTACAGCAATCCTAAATTTTTCGGGCTTTCCATTGAAAGCGGAAAAATTTAATGGAAGAGTGCGGCGCGAAGCGCCGCACTCTTCCGCCTTAAGTTGGTAGCCATTTTTGGAGGCCCTAATATTTTGGGTATCTTGGGAAAGACAAAGCCATCCTTTAGCCCCATGCCTCAGCTTCCTCAAACCCTAACCTGGAAAGACGGCGATTTTTATCTGCTCGATCAAACTCAGTTACCCCTCAAGACCGTGGTTGAAAAACAAGAAACGGTGGAACAAGTTTGGGATTCTATTAAACAACTCAAGGTCAGAGGAGCCCCAGCGATCGGTATTGCCGGGGCCTATGGCTTAGTTTTGAGTATGCAGGATCAGCTTCAGCTAGACTCCGCTCAATTTTTCGATCGGCTCCAACAGCAGGCTGCCTATCTAGACAGTGCCCGCCCTACAGCGGTGAATCTGCACTGGGCTTTGGAGCGAATGCTTAAAAAGGCGGAGAGTCTCAAGGATCTGAGTGTCCCGGAAATTTATCAACACCTTGAAGCCGAAGCTATTCAGATTCACGATGAGGATCGTCAACTCTGTCGGCGCATTGGTGAACATGGTCAAGGTTTAATTCAACCGGATATGGGGGTCTTAACCCATTGCAATGCGGGATCTTTGGCCACTTCGGAGTTGGGCACTGCTTTGGCCCCCCTTTACCTTGCCCATGAACAGGGCATTCCTTTCCGCGTTTATGCCGATGAAACCCGTCCCCTCCTCCAGGGATCTCGGCTCACCAGTTGGGAGTTACAACAGGCGGGGGTTGATGTTACGGTGATTTGTGACAACATGGCAGCCCACCTCATGAGTCAGGGGCTGATTCAATTGGTGATTGTGGGCACGGATCGGGTGGCGGCTAATGGAGATGTGGCCAATAAAATTGGTACCCTAGGGGTTGCTATTCTCGCCAACTATTTCCAGATTCCTTTTTATGTGGCCTGTCCCTACTCCACGATCGACTTCCACACTGCCGAGGGAAAAGCGATCGTCATTGAGGAGCGAGGCGAGCAAGAAGTGACCCACTTTGGCTTGCGGCGCACGGCACCGGAACAGATTAAATACCGCAATCCGGCCTTTGATGTAACTCCCCATCATCTCGTGACTGGGCTGATCACGGAACGGGGCATTATCCAACCGCCTAATCCTGAGACCCTCAAACAGTTTTACCGGAAGAATGGGTATAAAGCCTCGCCCTTCTAGGGCGACTTTTGATAGAATAGGGGTAAGTCGCCACAGGGCATTGGGAGACTCTAAACGGACATGGAGGGCAGGTCAGACAGGTTCGCCTGCACAGCCCAATGAAGTGTCAAGAATCCCCGCA
>JBEAPM010000124.1:0-3257 GCA_041164445.1 Cyanobacteriota bacterium | reverse complement strand
AAATTTACGCTGAAAAAGCTCTACTTGGGGATATTGACCAATAATTTTTAAGGTATCGTCTTCACTAAAGCTATCAATAATGACAATGCGTTTCGCCCATGTGAGTTTTTCTAAGGTTCTGCCAATGTTGGGCGCTTCGTTATAGGTAAGAATCAAAGGGGTTATTTGGTCGAGCATATTATTTGGATGTCAACTTTGGATATCTAAGGCAAAAAATCCGGGTCAAGCAGATTTGAGGCCATAAATGGGCATATTTCAGGAAAGCGTTCGGGAGGGAGTTCTGTTTTTTTGACAACCTGTCTTCTGGCTTTCGGGTAAATTGTGTCTACTTCTTCCAGGAAATAATTATAAAGCACTTTAGACTTAAGCAACAACTCTAACTCAAAGCGGAAGTTATCGATTTCTGTTTCCCACCCCTTGGCACAGTAATCTTTTTCTTCTTCCCAATAAGCGTAAAGCAATAAGTGAATAAGTAGTTGCCTAAGATAACTATCAACTTTACGTCGTTGCTCTTTGCCCAAATCTTCTAATTCCTCTAATAGGTGTTTACGGTCGATTTGCTCAAACTGAGCAGTTTGTAATTGCTCAATGGTGATGGATAACCACTCCAAGTAATCTGTTTCATATATTTCTTGGAGCTTAGTGGTAGTTAGCATAATGTAAGATTGTTGAGTCATCTATTGGATAATCTGGCGCATGGTGCCCATTTCCCCGCCGTTGGTCTCCTTTTACTCGCCGTATTCTTGGAGGAAACTGAGGAAATCGGCTAGGGCTGCTTGGGTATCTGCCCCAGGGGCAAGTTGATACCGTGTTTGGAGAAGGAAGAATCGATTTTGGATTCGAGCACGGCCAGCCGCTCGTTGTCTTTCCTGATCTGCTCGGCTTCTCTCTTGATCTGCTCGGCTTCTCTCTTGATCTGCTCGGTTTCTCTCTTGATCTGCTCGATCTCTTTCTCTAGTGGCTTGTTCCCTTTCCTCAGCCGCTCGGTTTCGTTCCTCGTTTGCAAAATCATCGCGTCGAGCTTCACGTTCTCTTGCTTCAGCCAAGCGATTTCGGCTTCGATTTCCAGCGTGCCACTCAAGGCCGAGATTAGCCACGAGAGCCGTTGTGCCCAGCGCGAACGCCAAGAAACTCCACTGCAAGATGGTGAAGGGGATGAGTTGGATGGGGGTGGTGTCGATGTTGCCATAAAACCTCAGTAACGCCGCAACCGCGTACAAGAACGTCGTCAATGACCGGGGTAATAACGCCAGAAAACTAACCATTGTTACTATCGATGATAACGCACTCGGCTATTGTGCCTTGCCCTAGCATCTACCAGTACCGCTCATTACACGGCGATCGCCCTGTTTTCCCCAATCAACTAGCCAGCCTACCACCGCAAATTTTAGACACACTCCTCCCCACTACGCTCTCTTAACTAACTCAAAATCATCCCTGTCAATTTTAAGCATTTCTGGCACAGTCACCGCAAGGGTTTCAGCACCGTTCAACTTAGGTAAAACAATGGAATATTTAGGAGAAGGCATGGAGTGTAAGGGAGAATTGGGATTTTTTGTCTGAAAATTTGACAACTTAGATTTTCAAATTTCTATTGACGACATCAGCAAACGTATAGGGGCATACATCAGGCATATCTAGACCCGTTTCGGCGATCGCATCTAGTTTCGCTTTTTTGTAGGTTTTAACTAGATATTCATCTGTCATGTATTTTTTTAGGCTAGGACTATCAGCTAAATAATCAACGATATTTGACCGCTCTCTTTGAATTGTAACTAACCAACTTCGAGATCGACGATGGGGCTGATAATCCCATTTTAGTAAGTGATGAATAATCAAACGAATACTACTTAACAAACTGTCGCGCTCACGCTTGGACAAATCCCGCACCTCTTCTACTAAGTTTTCGATGTCTAGGTGGGTGAAATCTCCCGACGCCAGTAGGTCAGCCATCGTTTCTGCCCATTGGCTATAGTCCTGTTCGTATAATTTATTCATGCTAGTTCACTATGAGCTTGGTCAGGTCATTTAGAGATAGTTTACTTTTCTCCCGCCAATAATTTTAACTACCTGCCACTTTTGCGGGATTGCGATCAAGTCTCAGAGCAGTAAAATCAGTGGCTATCCCTGACTCCACAAGAACCTCCGCCACAATAGTCCCCAAACCTCGCTAATCATAGAGAGAGGGAAATATTTTCACCATTCTAACAGCACTCCCCCAAAACCTTGCCGCACTGGCTAGGGGTTTCACTCGGTGATGCCAAGGCTCAAGCCGCACGCCGTTATCCTTACCATTGTTTGGGCTGAAACTTAGCATCATTGAGAATAAGCAAATCCTCCCCGGATTGGGTAATTACAAACAAACCTTGACGATAGGCATAACGGGCTACTTCTGGAGGGGCCACCATCGCCGCCACCGCCCCTAGTAATTCAATATTTTGATAACGAGGCAACAACCGCTTAAATTTTCCCAACCGCTCTAAGTGTTCATCCACGTCCCGTTGGGTCAGTCTACTTTTAACCTCGATCGCCACCGCCTGGGTAGTGTCCACCACCAATAAGTCCACCTCGATCCCTTCCTCACCATTATCAACGGATATATCCCTAGATAACTCCCGCACTGCAATGCCCCGCTCCCAGAATAACCGAACTGCGGCTGGGCGTACCTGCCATTCCACAAATTCCCCTAGACGATTACCTAACTCCCCCAATTCCTTGCTGACGGCCCTAATTTGTCTATTAGTCTCTTGTATCTGGCGATCAGTCTCTTGCATTCGGCGATCGGTTTCTTTCTGGGATGCAATTAACTCCCCCAGTAGTTGCCAAACTTCATCAGCGGTGGTGGTCATCTGCTCTTCTCCTAATCTGGTTTCTCCAGTCTAGCCCTAACCCATAAACCCATAGCGGCGATCGCCATTAGTTCCGCTAGAACCAAAGGGGGCGTCTTGGCAATTACCACTTGGATAAGAATATTTGGATTGGTTGTTCAAAAAACTTAGGGTAGCCAGTCAGGATTGAGGATTTGCTCCAGGGCATAGGGACAGGTTAACGGAAATATCTCAGGGGAAAGTTTTGATTTGCGGATGGCACTTTTGCGAGCTTTTTGATAATCCTTTTCTAGGATTGTGATGAGATAGTTAAAGAGTACCTTAGATTCTAGCAATAAATCTAGTTCCAAGCGAAAGTTATCAATTTCCTTTTCCCAACCATTGCCAGACCATTCCCTTTCTGAGTCCCAATACTGATAAAGGAGTAAA